>JBAVYC010001056.1:0-16677 GCA_049698595.1 Desulfobacterales bacterium
CTATCACTCAGATTTTGACAAAATCAGAACATCCGGCTGTCAAGGGTCAGACGGCGGCGGGATGTTCTGTTTTTAGTATTTTGACTTTTAAACTGTAATTTTTTATTGAAATCGTTGCTGCTGTTACCTGATTGGAAGCGGTGCTGACAGTAACGGGAAAACCGATGCAAGACAGGAGGATGAAGGCGATGGACGCCCATTTTTATTTTGGACTGGCACTCATTTTATTTGTTTTTTTTCTGTGTTTCCGGTTCAGAAAAGAGAATCAGAAAAAGTAAAAGCCGGTCGTGGTGATTAGCGGGGCAGACAAGGGGTGATAATTTAATTGAGACGAGATCCAAGACTTGAGGAGCGCAGTGAGCATGACGCCTGAGATGATATTGACCATGATCGTTTTGGTTTTTGTAATTGTTCTATTTATATTTGAATGGGTGCGGGTGGATGTTGTCGGAATACTCATGATGGTGCTGCTGCCCCTTGCGGGCTTGATATCACCGAAAGAAGCCTTCGTTGGTTTAAGCAGCAATGCCGTATGTTCCATCATCGCCGTCATCATCATTGGCGCCGGCCTTGACAAGACCGGAGTAATGAACCAGGTGGCCGGCCCCATCATCAAACTGGCCGGAAAAAGTGAAAAGAGAATCATGATTTTGATATCGGCCACTGTCGGAATAATCTCCAGCATGATGCAAAACATCGGTGCCGCCGCACTTTTTTTGCCGGCCGCCCAGCGGATCGCTAAGCGCATGGAGGTGCCCGTGTCCCGCATTCTGATGCCCATGGGTTTTTGCGCCATCATCGGCGGCACCATTACGCTGGTAGGCGCCAGCCCCACCATCTTGTTAAACGATCTTATGGTCCTGGGAACAGAAAAACTGCAGCCTTTTGGGCTGTTTACCCAGACGCCCATCGGGATTTGCCTGCTGGTCAGCGCGATTCTGTATTTCACGCTGTTCGGGAAACTGATTCTACCTTCCGCCGAAGGTGAAATCGACCGCGGCGTTACGGCGTCGCTGCTGGAAGCCTACAGTCCTTTGGGGACCGTTATTGAATTGCATGTCTCCGATAATTTTCAAGGTCCTGAATCCCTGGAAAAATTGGCAATCCGGGAGCGTTTTTTAACAACCGTCGTGGCCATCCATCAGGCCGCAAAAAATGAAAAAATATTTGTCCCCCACCGAACCGATACGATCATGCCCGGCGATGATATCGCCGTGGTCGGCAGAGAAAAAAATATTTCAGCCTTATCTGCCGAGTATGGCTGGCAGATCAGAGAAGGTCTGGAGGTATTTTCCGAAAGCCTGTCCCGGACCAGCGCCGGAATGGCGGAAACCATTGTTTCGCCGCGTTCGGAATTGATCAATAAAACCCTGAGTGAAATTCATTTCAAAGCGCTTTACGGTGTCAACCCGGTCGCATTGTCCAAAGGCCGCAAAATTTTCTACAGCGGCCTGACCGGCATTCCCCTGGAAATGGGTGATACGCTGCTGCTGCAAGGGCCGTGGGAACGATTTCACATTTTAAAGAACCAGCCGCAACCCCGGGCCTTGAGCTTTGCCACCCCGCTCGAGGGTGAAATCCTGCGGCCCAAAAAAGCCAAATTGGCCTGCACCTGGCTGGCGGTGGCCCTGCTGCAAATCATTATTTTCAAGGTCCAGCTTTCGGTGGCATTGATGTCCGGCGCCCTGGGAATGATCATCACCGGGGTGCTTTCGATTGACGAGGCCTACCGGGCGGTTGACTGGATGACTGTTTTTCTGCTCGCCGGACTCATCCCCCTGGGCATTGCCTTTGAAAAAACCGGCACGGCGGCTTTAATTGCCCAAAGTGTTCTGGCCTTAATCGGTAAACCCAGCCCCATCGTTCTGCTGGCGGTGGTGGGCCTGATGACTTCCTTTTTCACCTTGGTGATCTCCAATGTCGGCGCCACGGTGCTGCTGGTCCCGTTGTGCATGAACATGGCCGTCATGGCGGGTGGAGATCCTCGCATGGCCGCCCTGGTGGTGGGACTATCCGCCTCCAACACCTTCGTGCTGCCCACCCACCAGGTCAACGCGCTGGTTATGCGGCCGGGCGGATACCGCACGGTAGACTATGCCAAGGCGGGCCTCGTGATGACGGCGATCTTTTTAACCGTCGAATTAACAATCCTTTATTTCTTTTACGGAATACAGTAAACTCTCTTACTCAGGAGGTCATTTGTATGGCTATTATCACCATTGCTCGCGAATGCTGCAGTCATGGCGCTGAAGTCGCTGAAAAGGTGGCTGATATGCTGGGTTACGAATGTATCAGCCGCGAAATTCTGCTGGAGGCAGCCTACTTCTTTAATATTCCGGAACAGAAGCTGCTACATTCGATTCATGACGCCCCTAGCGTGTTGGAAAGAATAACCCATGGACGGGAAAAATATCTCGCCTATATCCGGGCGGCGCTGCTGGAACATGTCAAAAAAGACAACATTGTCTATCATGGATTTGCCGGACATCTGTTGATTCCTGAAATTACGCATGTCCTGAAAATAAGACTTTTTGCCGCCGAAAGTGATCGCGTCGCTTTTTTGCAAAAGGAGCAGAAAATGTCGCCGGAGGAAGCCGTCGCTTTTCTAAAAAACGAGGATAAACAACGAGTTGACTGGACCCGCTATATTTACAACAATGATATACACGATCCCGAGCTTTATGATCTTATTATCAATCTGACCCACCTGAAGATTCAGAATGCCTGCGATATCATCTGCCTGGCAGCCCGCAACGACATCTACGAGACAACGGCAGCATCCAAAAAATTCATCTGTGATCTGGCCGTTAGCAGCCATGTGAAAGCGGCGCTGCAGGATATCTGTGATGCCGAGGTCAGCGCTGATGACGGTGTGGTTCATATTCAGGTCGCCGGGCAGAAAATCAGAAAGACCGGCGTTGCCCCTTCCAAGCTGCAGCATCAGGTCCAGGAAAAAATAAGAGAGGACCTGAATCGGGAGATCGTGCAAATTACTAGACGCATTCCCGATGTGAAAGAAGTCGTGTGCGATTTAGATCTTCCCTATTATGCATAAGGCGCGAAGCGTGTCGGCGGAAAATATGAAATTTCGGATCACCATGAGAGTCAGTCTCCGGAAAAAAATCATCATAGCGCTTTCGCTTTTTTTGATCACCGGCGGTTCGTTGTGGCTGCTGAACTATTACAAACATTACGTCCTGAACCAGAAGCTCCAGATTCTGGAAAAAAAGGAGGATCTTTTCAACACGATCCTGGAAGCCCGCCGCTATGAGAAAAACTACTTTTTGTATACGGAAACGAAAAATCTCGAGGATTCCCTGTCATATGTAAATCAGGCCGAAAAAAAAATGGTTAATATCATAGAAAATTACGGCCGCTACACCCTCGATAAAAACCTGGAGAACAAGCTGGATAATCTGAGGCAATACGAAAATGCCCTTGCGGCCTTGCTCGTGCTTCATCAAGAAAAAGGGTCACCGGCAACCAACCCCGATCTGATTGAAACTTTCGCCCAACATCAGGAAGCCATCCGAACCCTGGCCAGAAACATAACCGCGGATATGGAGAAAATCCTCAACCAGGAACGTCGCTATGTCAATCAGCTCATTCAGGAATCTAAATTATACCACCTGCTGGCACTGGCCGGCATTTTGGCACTGTCGGTGTTGACCGTGCTCTTTTTTATCTTCAATGTCAACCGGCCCTTGAAGTCCATCGAAACCGGCATCCAAAAAATAGTCGAAGGAGACTACAATAACATACCGGCCATTTCCAGCGGGGATGAATTTGAATCCCTGGTGGCCAGTTTAAACACCATGATCAGTGAGTTGAACAAACGCAGCGAACAGCTGGTGCAACGCGAAAAGATGGCCTCGTTGGGCATCCTGACCTCCGGCGTCGCCCACGAATTGAACAATCCGCTGAACAACATTTCCACCTCGGTTCAGATTCTGCTCGAAGAACTGGAAGATGCAGATCTGGAATACAAAAAAGAGCTCCTAACCCAAACGGAAGAGCAGGTCCGGCGAGCCAGGGATATCGTCAGGGCCCTGCTGGAATTCTCCCGTGAAAGATCTTTTAAACGGAAAAAGGTTAAATTGGTCGATCTAGTCGAAAACACCCTTAAATTGATTAAAGGCGAAATGCCGACCCATGTGCAGCTAACGGTTGAAATACCCGCCCATATCCAGGGCGAAATGGATCCGCGCCGGATCGAACAGGTCTTGATCAACCTGATTTTAAACGGCATTCAGGCCATGGAAGACGGGGGCATCTTAAGCATCAACGCCTACGCGGCAGAGAACGAAGCCGAATTTTATTTTGAAGTCTCCGATACGGGTAAAGGGATCCCGCCGCAGGATCTTGGTAAAATTTTTGATCCTTTCTTTACCACCAAAGATGTGGGCAAGGGATCCGGCCTGGGCCTTTCGGTGTCGCACGGCATCATCAAACAGCATGGCGGCCGAATCGAAGTGAAAAGCGTCGTCGGCCAAGGCAGTACCTTTACCGTTTTTTTACCTTCCTCATAATTAATCCGCCCTGAAAAATAGAGTATTGCAAGTTTGTAAGCTTTTCTGTGAAGACGGAAGAATGGTGTTATATTGAAGCGCCGCGGATTAATTACTTTATGCTGCGCATTTTTTATGATAACTTTAAAACCGCCTTATCTGAAAATCCCGATTGGAAATTGAGTTCATGCAAGCATCCGAGAACAGTATACTTGTCGTGGAGGACGAGAACATCGCGCGCCGGAACCTGGAACATATTCTGAAGAAGGAAGGGTATGAAGTCATTGCCGCGGACAACGGCGCAAAAGCGCTCGATTTGCTGCGACGCCGGGACTTCGACTTGGTTCTCACAGATCTTAAAATGGAAAAAGTGGACGGCATGCAGGTGTTAGAAAAAACCCGGGAACTTCAGCCTTATACCGAAGTGATCATGATCACCGGTTATGCATCGGTGGACTCTGCCGTAGCGGCGATGAAAGAGGGCGCTTATCATTATATCGCCAAACCCTATCGAATCGATGAGATCAGACAAATCGTCCGCCAAGCCCTTATGAAGCGAAGCCTCCAGCTGGAAAACCTAGCACTCAAAGACTCGCTCAAAAAAGCACAGCCGGTGCCTTTTATCGTGGGCCACAGCAAAGCGATCACCCGGGTGTTAAAAACCATTCAGCAAATTTCTTCCTCCGATACCAATGTATTGATCTACGGCGAGAGCGGCACCGGCAAGGAATTGGCGGCCAAGGCGATCCATCATTTGAGTCCGCGTTCCGAAAAAAGATTCGTGGCATTTAACTGCGGCTCGTTTACCGAGGAACTCATGGCCAATGAGCTCTTTGGCCATGAAAAAGGAGCATTCACCGGAGCCGTTCAGAAAAAAATCGGTTTATTGCAGAGCGCCGACGGGGGCACGGTCTTTTTGGACGAAATCGGCGATATGCCAATGAGCATGCAGGTGAAATTGCTGCGGGTAATTCAGGAAAAAGAGCTTTTGCGGGTCGGTGGGGTGGATCCCTTGCCCGTTGATGTGCGCTTTATTGCTGCCACCCATCGCGATCTGCAAGATGCCGTACAAAAGGGACTTTTCCGGCAGGATCTTTACTATCGGCTCAACGTGATCGCCCTGCGCCTTCCGCCTTTAACCGAACGCGTCGACGATATACCGCTGCTGGTTCATCATTTTTTGGCCCGCAAGAGCCGCGCCATGAAAAAAGATATTGATGCCATTCAGCCCGAAGCTATGGATCTGTTGCGTCGCTATAGCTGGCCCGGCAACGTGCGAGAGTTGGAAAACATCATGGAACGGGCCGTGGCCCTGGAAAACGGGCCGATGATCCGAGTGGCCGATCTGCCTGATGACATTCACAATGTCACCATCGAAACCTATCGCCACACGCCAGCAGACATTCCCACTCTTGAAGATCAGGAAAAACGTTACATTCAGTGGGTTCTTGAAAAGAACGGAGGCAACAAGACCAAGGCGGCCAAAATTATGGGGATCGACCGCGTCTCCTTGTGGCGGAAGTTAAAGCGGTATGGGATCGGATGAGGATTCGTTCGGATTAATCAATTATTGAAAGACCAAAATCATGTTCGTGGACCTTTTTTATATTTTTTAAGTCATCACATGCAGTTGGATTACCCAGACGGCAGGCCTTGTTCAACGCCTTTTTCATAAACACCGGCTCATGCAAAATATAATGGTTTAGGGCTTTTGCCACATAGATGCTGTCCCAATTCGGGTATTTTTTTTCCAAATGGTTCAGATAAATCAATGCGATTCGCCATTTCTTTTCTCGCAGCAGCCGGTATGCTTTGGCGATGTCTCTGCCCGGATCAATTTCTGCAGAAATATGCTGCTCCATTTCTTCTTGATAAGACTCTTTGGCCTCTTTTTTTTTCTCTTTAGTATCCTCCATCTCTGCTTTGATGAAATCGGAGGGCTGGACCCAGGCTCTGATTCGAACCCGGTATGTTAAGATCTTGCCAACTGTTTGGCGATTTTCCTCTAATATCTTTGCCTCGATCTCCCTGGCCGCAAGACTGTATATTTCATCCCGGTTCAGTTCATAGACCTCAATAAGGCTTTTGCGTGAAAGGTATCTTCCAGCCAAATTCACTGCCTGTCTTTTTGCGGCGAATAAGGCCATTTTTTTTACCAGTTCAATTGAGACAGCAGTTACCATCTGGTAATTGCCTTCAGATTCTATCTCAAAAACATCACCTCCCGCCGCTGAGGCAACGCCGTTAATTGGGAAAAACAGCAGCAAAGCACCCAGAATAATTTTTTGCATCACTTCCCACCCTTTCCTCTTTAAGTTGTATTTTCTTCTGGTTTTGTACATTTTGTAATCCTTCATTTTTGAAATAATTCGAATATCCTTCAGAAGGAATCCGGATCAGCTAAATAACTCAGGTCACCTTCGGGCAGTGCTTTGGCGACCAGCACACTGGATTTGGTGCGTGCCAGGATCTGGATGGGCATGCTACCCAACAGCCGGCGGTAGACATCGTGGCGCAAGCTGGCCCCAATAAAAATGACCGCACCATCACCGGCTGTTGCGGCAATGACCTCCGCCGGCCGGTCTGCCATGAGACGATGCACCGTGTATGGTTTGCCGCAGGCTGTCAGCCATCGTGTAGCTTGCTGGATACAATCATCCGCTTCTTGTACCGTGGTTTCCTCGCTGTCGTGAGATAGGACACAGACCAGTTCCACCGGTGGCTCGATAACCGGCAAGAATTGCTTGAGCAGGGGGAAATGGCGCTTGGACGCCGCTGACCCGTCGGCACACACCAGAAAGCGGCTGTTTGGACGCCCGCCCCGCACAATCAGAACCGAGGTGTGCAAATCGAGCACCAGCTTGCGGCTGATATCGCCCAAAATCATCTTGCGCAGACGTCCCCTCTGGGGCGGGGCGATGATCAGCAGATCATAATGGTGTTTTTCGATTTCGTAATTTAGGATTTCAATCAGATGTCCAAAGCAGACATAAAACGGGATGCGTTGGTTCGATGGCGTATTGCAGAAAAAGCTGTACCCGTTGGGAAGTTCGCGAATTAAAAGGCTTGACTGATGTTTAAACAAGCCTTCCGCGGTAAGGACATCAAGTGCAGCGGTCAACACCTGGAGCCCGCGCGGCAGGGATTTGCGGTCGGATAACTCCATGTTCCGTCCTAAAGGCGGCAGTGGTTCGATGGCATGGGTGCCGGCGCGGGTGGTAATAACCGTTAATTCGGCATCCAGCTTTTGCGTCAGTTGGGCAGCAAAGTGCAGCGCTTTGGCTGAATCTGCACTGCCGTCTGTATAGACAAGCAGTTTCATCGGTCTGCCCTCCGTCCTATCCATTATCGGTTTCGGCATTGCTTTGATCCTCGGAGTGGGGCAGAGGGCATTCGCGGGCCCTGACCCTGCTGCCGAAGATTTCCCAGTTGCCCGCTTTCAGATCCGGGCATTCCCGGAAAACGGCGGCCTCGCATGCGGCGCAGATGACCGGGCAAAAAGATTCGCGCATGGCCTCACGAATCGCTGCCTTGGTGGTGGTGCGAATGTGGGCATGTCCGATGTCTTTTAATAGACCGGAATGGTTGATTACGTCAAATACGCGCTGGTTAATACCTGAAAAATAGATCCCACCGCCGCGTTCGCGGATTTGGTCCAACATAATCTCCAGAATATGAATACCGCTGGCATCCAGGGTGTTCACGTGGTGCATCCGGATCAGTAGATGGCTCACCTGGGGATGGTGTCGCAGGCGACGCTGGAGGTCTTCCAGAACAAAAGCTGCTGAGCCGAAAAAAATTGAACCTTCAATTTGAAGAATGTCCATCTGGCAGCAGGTCTGCCCCTGGGCAAAGCCGACCATCTTCCCGGTGGTAAGGTCGGGGACCACCGAATAAATTCGCGGATGGGAGGTTTTGGCCAGGTGTAGACCGATGGACAACAGCACACCGACATAGATTGAAAATTCGATATTCAGAAAAACCGTAAACAGAAATGTAACCAGCATCACAGCGGCATCCGATCGGGTTGCCCGCAAGGCACGCCGGATATCTTCGACGCGAATCAACTGATAGGCCACGATTATCAAAACCCCCGACAGGGCGCAATGCGGCAGTTTGGCCGTTAGAGGGCCGGCCAGCAGGACGGCGACCCCAACAGCCAATCCCGAAACAATGCCGCTCATGGGGGTCTTGGCCCCCGAGCGGAAATTGACGGCCGAACGGGTAAACGAACCGCTGCACGGGTAGCCGCCAAAAAAAGCAGCGCTCAAGTTGGCCAACCCCTGGCCAATGAATTCGCGATTCACATTGAGACGCTGCCGCGTCTGGTCCGCTATGGACTGGGAAATGGAAATAGCCTCCATCAACCCTAGAATGGTAATTGCCAGAGCGGCCGGTGCGAGGGCCCCAATCTGGTGCCATAGTTTCCATTGAGGCAGATTAAACGGTGGCAGGCTGCCCGAAATGGCACCAACCACCCGCACTCCCCGGTCATCCAGGTGGAATACAGTTAACAAAATCCCCGCAAACACCATAGCTATCAGGGTACCGGGCCAACCGGGTCGCCAACGCTTGATGGCCAGGATAACCGCGATGACGAAGAGCCCAAGCACAAAGGTGAGCGGGTGGAATTGATCCAGATGGAAGACCAGATCCAGCAGTGAGCGGACAAAGCCGCTGCCTTTTTCGATGTGAATGCCTAACAGGCCGGGCAACTGTTTGTAGACGATCAGCACGGCGGCCCCACTGGTAAAGCCCAGCAGCACCGAATGGGAGATAAAGTTCAACAGTACCCCCAACCGCGCCATTCCCATGGCAATGCGGATGATACCGGCCATTGCTGCCAACAGAAAGGCCAATTCGATATAGGGAAGACTGCCCGGCCGGGCAATACTGCTCAATGCGCTGAAAACCACCAGAGAGGCGGTGGTGGTGGGTCCTGTTATCAATTGGGCCGAACTACCCCACAAACAGCCGATGATGGTCGGCACAATGGAGGCGTAAAGACCGTATTGGACCGGTAGCCCGGCAATAATGGCATAGGCCATAGATTGCGGCAGGGCAACCACGGCCACGGTCAATCCGGCAAACAGATCGGCCCTCAGGTAATGGCGGTTGTAACGACGCAGCCATGGAATAAACGGCAGGACGTCTTCGGTATGGACATGCATATGCATGACAATTTCCTTGGGAACAATCTTTACATGACAGGGCAGCCGGTGCGTTGGTTATCCAAATGAAATATGACAAGGACGCCTCGCATACAAAAGCCCAAAGCGAACCGGCTGCGGCTGCTTTGGGCTGCTTTGGGCCTTATTGTAGCACCCGCGATCAGATAATCAACCCGTTTATTTTTAGACCCTTAATCTCCGGAGTCGAATCGAACTGTTTTAACTCAATTCATAAGGAAACTGTTCGAATAGCATTTCCTGATTGCGCTTCGGGGGTAACGCCAGCGGGGCTGATTTTGTCTTGACAGCCGGTAAAGATAAACCTAATCTTAACCCTTTATAGCCGAGAGAGGAGAAGTAGAATCGGACTAACCGGGCGCTTCGTAACGAGCCCTTTGGTTCATATTAGGATATTCGAATGAGAACCAGGAAATGGATTATATTTGTTGTCTGTCTAGCCGGTATGGCCTCTCTTTTTGGGCGGACAAGTTCGGCCGACGAGGCCAAATTCGCGCCTTCTGTGAATGTGTCGAGAATTCCGGAGTTGAAAAGCGCTGCGGGCGTTGGACTTTCACGGGAACCCCGGTATATTTCCGTCCGAATGAAAAACCCCTTACAGACCCTGGTTGCCGGCGAAACCGGAAGCTTTGAAATCGAGGCGTATCTCAATGAGCCGAAAAGTGACCATGGCCGCCCGCTCGCATGGAATCGCAACGCGGCGGGCCCAGTCATCATATGGATTGCCTCGCCCCCGGACAGTGGGATTGCTTTTATTGACAGGATCCGACCGGACAGACCTTATCATCATCTTATGGTGAAATATGCCCTTCCGAAAGAAAGCCATTCACAACCTATACTAGCGAAGATAGAGTACACCCTAAATCCCGATACAAAAGCCGGACAACACTCTTTTTGGCTGGATATCTCTGCGGAACTGGTCACCGCAGCGGGGCAAGAGATTCATGACATGGGTGTCGTGACCTTACCTTTCACGGTCGATACCCATCTTCGGACCAAGCTCCTCATGTTGCTTGTCGTCGCAATCGCCGTATTTCTTTTTATTGTGGAGTGGGTGCGTGTCGACGTCGTGGGCATATTGATGATGGTATTGCTTCCCGAATTGGGACTGCTTAATGCCCAGGATGCGTTTCGAGGGCTGAGCAGCAATGCAGTGGTGGCCATCATCGGGGTCATGATCATCAGTTACGGTCTCAACCGGGCAGGTCTGGTCAGCCGTATTATTGAACCCGTGCTGGGGTTTATCGGAAAGAGCTCTTCCCGCCTCGTCGTGATTTTTTCTGCTCTGATTGCAGCCATATCGAGCGTTATGCAAAACACCGGTGCGGCTGTGCTCTTTTTGCCTGCTATCCGGTTAGCGGCATCCCATAGACTTAAGACCCCTATTTCCCGCGTTCTGATGCCCATTGGAATGGCGGCAATTCTTGGTGGAACGTTAACCATGATCGGGACGAGTCCTCTGATTCTGCTCAACGATATTTTGCCCCAGGGAATGCCAAAGTTTGGTTTTCTCGAACTGACGCCGATCGGCCTGGCCCTCGTCATCGGGGGAATCGCATATCTTTCGACGGGGGGAATGCATCTGCTCGCCGGATCTTCCCCGAGTCGGTCCGACGCCAAAGGGGGTTCAACCGCCGCCTTTGAAAATACGGTTCTCAGTTCCTACCCATTGATCAACGGACCCTATGAAATTTTTGTGCCTGAAGACTCCCTAACGGAGAAAGACCTCCAGGAGGTGGTGAACATTCGGCGGCGTTACCTGGTTAACATCGTGGCGTTGGTCAAAGAAAACGGGACATGTGATGTCGCCCCACTGCCGAACACGGTTGTTCGGCCCGGGTTTGGATTATGTGCCTACGGTCCGGATAAGGCCGTCAGGAACTTCGTCCGAAATTACGGGCTGGTTCTAAGGGAAGAGCCTCTGCTTTTCAAGAATACGATGTTTAACCCCGCGATAGCGGGCGTCGTCGAGGTGGTGGTTTCTCCCCGATCGAGTCTGATCGGCAAAACGATCAAGGATATCCGCTTCCGCCAGACTTTCGGGTTGAACCCGCTCGCAGTCCATCAGTCCGGCAGGATCTATTATCGGGGGTTGGCAGATCTGCCCCTCAAGGCCGGCGATACGGTTCTTGTCCACGGCAGTTGGGAACAATTTCATGCCCTGCAAGAGCTTCACCAGAACTTTATCGTCATCTCGCCCTTCGAAGAAGAATTTCACAAGCCTGAATCGGCGAAAAAGGCCTCGGTATGTTTTTTGATCGCCTTGATTCTGATGCTCATTTCGAGTTTTTATTTTCAAAAGCGCCTCTATAATCCTCTGCCATTATCGGTTTGCCTGATGGTGGGTGCATTGGGCATGATATTAAGCAAGGTCATGACGATCAGTGAAGCATACCGCGCTGTAGATTGGCGCACCATATTTTTGCTCGGCGGACTAATCCCTCTGGGCATGGCCGTAGATCAAACCGGAACCGCGCAATGGATCGCGAAAGGAATTATCATCGGACTCGGCGATTTTATGTCTCCCCTCCTGCTTTTGGTCATACTCGCCTGCCTGAGTTGCGCTTTTACCATGGTCATCTCGAATGTCGGCGCCTGCGCCCTGCTCGTGCCCCTGGGGGTGTCGATTGCACACCAGATTGGAATCGATGCTCGCGTTGCGGTTATCGTCGTTGGTTTAGGGGTTTCCAATTCTTTCATCCTTCCGACCCATCAAGTGAATGCACTCTACATGGGACCGGGAGAATACCAGAGCAGGGACTATATCAAAATCGGAGGATTTCTGAGTTTGATCTACATCGTGATTCTGGTAGCGATGACGTACGTTTTCTATCTTTAAGTAACCGGGAGGTAAACATGGCTGTAATTACGATATCACGGGGTTCTTACAGCAAAGGCAAGGAAGTGGCCGAGAAAGCGGCGGCACGGTTGGGTTATCGTTGTTTAAGTCGTGAGGTGATTCTTGATGCAAGTGAGAATTACCACATCCCCGAGATTAAGATGAGGAAAGCCATACACGATGCACCTTCCGTCCTGGAGCGCTTCGGCCACGGCAAGGCCCGTTTCATCACCTACTACCAAAGTGCGCTCGCCCGCGACGTGCAAAAGGGCAACGTTGTCTACCATGGTCTCGCAGGGCATCTCCTGCTAAAGGGGATCCCCCACGTGCTCAAAGTTCGAATTATCGCGGATCTAGACGAACGCGTACGCGAGGAAATGGAGCGTGAGAGGATTCCTAAACAGGAGGCTTTGCGTCTGATTTTAAGAGATGACCAGGAACGACGCAAGTGGACCCAAAGTCTTTATGGGATCGACCCCGGGGACAGCGCCCTTTATGACTTTGTAATCCACATTCATAAGCTTACAGTCGCCGATGCGGTTGACTTCATTTGCCAGGCGGCGAACCTACCACAGTTCAGGACAACTAAAGAATCTCAGCGAAAAATGGATGATCTGGCACTGGCGAGTCAAATTAAGGCAGCCCTGGTCCATGACGATCCGGATATTGTCGTGAAATCTGAATACGGCAATATTTTAATTTACACCAAGGCTGACGACCGGCTTTCTCACAAACTGGAGGAAAAGGCAAAAAACCTTTGCTACGATATAGAGGGAATCAATAACGTGGAAGTCCACACCGGTGCAGTGGTTCCCCCCCAACATTATGTAGAAGGATAAGAAGTTGCCTTTCGAGTGCAGTCCGAAATGGAGGACTCCGTACTTGAAATCCGGCATCTGCACGACAAAATCGATCATCTGCTGTCGCACCAGTGGGAGCGGCTGGTTGAAATCCAGCAAATTCAGATCGATCTGCTTTCCGAACTTACGCATCTACGAGATAAAGGGAAGGACCTTTAAAAGAAATAGGTTATATATAAAAGGAATCTTGAAAACATTTGGCATCATGGAAGCCACCCCTTATAGATTCCTGGTGTACTTTCGGAATTTTTGTAGACTCAGCTGTTTTATCACAGTTCAATCTCGCCGGGCGCCATCTTGGATGCCTTGCTTAAAACGGATTGACCTGCCGGTAGCTCGCGATCCAGCTCACTTTCTATTTCTTTGAGGTCGTTTATACAGTTGGAGTTTATCCTTACATATGGAAACTTTTTGACGATTTTCCATGAGACTTCCTAATCATTTTGTAAAAATTATCCGGATAATTTTGGAAGCAGGAGCGAAGCAAAACTCAATACAAAAAAGAATCCGCACATATCTGTAATTGTCGTCAAAAGCGGCCCGGATGCCAACGCCGGGTCGGTTCGCATACCCCTTAGGATCAAGGGAACCAGTCCACCGAAGCTCACCGCCACCAGGGTATTGGCCGCCAGAGAAACCCCGACCACCAGCCCAAGGTAGGGATTGCCTTTCCAGAGGATGGCCGCGCCTCCAAGTAAGATGCCCAGCGCAATGCCGTTGATGAGACCGATGGCGGATTCCTTTGTCAATACACGCAGCAACTCCCGGGGCCGTACCAACCCTAACGTCAATTCACGGATACTGACGGCAACGGCCTGGTTGCCGGAACAACCGCTCATATCAGAAATAATGGGCAAAAAAACAGCGAGTACGATCGCCTTTTCCAGGGTGTCCTGATACACTGCGATTACGCTGGCTGCGACGATGTTGAGCAAGATGTTGATACTTAGCCAGGACAGGCGACGGGATGATCGTTTGAACAGCGACATACTCCTGTACTCCTCACCGCCGACGATACCGGCAAATTTTAAAAACAGCTGGTTGTTCTGCCGGTTGGCGGCATCTCTGACCGAAGCACTCCGGACGACGCCGACCAGATCCCCATCATCATTGACGACCGGCACACCTAGAAAGGAATATTGTCGAAAAAAATTTTTTAAATCGCGCAATGACATGTTGACATTTACATGCATGGGCTCTTTGATCATAATCTCACGGATGGTCTTGCTTCGGGGCGCCATCAGAAGATCTCGCAACCGCAAAACGCCGATTAGCCGGCCTGCATTGGACACCACATAGGCATACTGGATATCGTAATCCGAGTATGCTTCGCCCTGGGCCCGGAGGTCATCCAACACCTCTTTGACCAGCATTTCTCCGCCGTAGGACAGATATTCGGTAATCATCAGTGCGCCGGCCGTATTTTCGGCATAGCTCATTAACTTACGGACTTTTTCAGCTTTTTTCGGTTTGATCTCGTCCAAAATAGTCTCGGCGTCATCGTCACCAATCGTCCTTAGAAAATGGGCCTGCTGATCCCGGGACATTTCCTTCACAATCGACACCGCTTGGGTCGTCGGCAGTTGCGTGACCAGGTTCGCTGTGCCCAGACCGGATATTTTCGAAATAAGGTGGGCGGATTCCTCCGGACCCAGCATTTCAAGCAGGCGAATTTGGACGGGCCTGGCAAGGCTGGAAATCATACGGGCGATTTCAACTGGCTGCGATGAGGCAAAAATCGCCTCGATTTGAGCCATATCATTAGATTGGATCAACTCCCCCAGCAACTCCCTTTCAGCATATTGCTCGGCTTGAGCTTTAGTCATTTTTAAACCTCTTTTGGTATTTATTGGCCTTAAGCACATATTTGCCAATCACTTGCATGCTTTTACGTCAGACCTCAGGTATAAAGTGAAGATTAATGGCAAAATAAAGGGTCCCGCTGTAAAACAGGAAATTGCCGGTGTCAGAAACCAACTGATCAAAATATTGTTCAAAGTCCGTCGGCTGACTGTATTGACTCCTTTGACAGTTTCTGAGATACGGCGAATATGCCGCCAAATAATTCGGGGCAGAATTCACCCCAATGTTGGGATTCAGTCTTTAAAGGATTCTTTTTGAATGCCGTGTTTCGCCATCAGCTTGTTCAACTGGCGGGAACTGATGCCGGCATCTTGAGCGGCAATATTGACCCTGCCTTTGTTGCGAGCAAACAGTGCTTTGAGATACTGGCGTTCAAAGTTTTCGGTGGCATGCCTGCGAGCCTCTGCCAGCGGAAGGTGGTCATGGATCGGTAACACGGCATGCTGATCACCAGATTCGAAAAGCCCGGTGGGGAAACTCTCGGGTGTCAATACCGTTGTCGTTTCCAGAATACAGGCCCGTTCCATCAAGTTTTCCAACTCACGGATGTTGCCGGGCCACGGGTAATTTTTAAAAGCCTTCAGAACCTGTGGATGGACAGAATAAAGGTTCTTCTCATGTCTTTGCTTCAGCTTTTTCAAAAACACTTCAACAATCTGAGGAATATCCTCAATGCGCTCCCTGAGCGGGGGGATTTCAATCGGAAAAACGTTCAGGCGATAGTAAAGGTCTTTTCTGAACTCGCCCCGTTCGCTCATCTCGGCAAGATCGGCGTTAGTGGCGGTAATCACCCGGGCGTCGGTTTGCAACGTCTCTTCACCACCAACCCGGCTGAAGGTACCATCTTGCAGCACCTGCAGTAGCTTGATCTGGGCCGGGGGCGTAATCGTGCCGAGTTCATCCAGAAAAATGGTACCGCCGCGGGCCATTTCAAATTTACCCAGTTTTTTGCGCACGGCGCCCGTAAAAGAGCCTTTTTCGTGCCCGAAAAGCTCGCTTTCCAGAAGTGTGTCCGGGATGGCGCCGCAATGGACACTGATAAACGGGTCATCACAGCGGTTGCTATGCATATGGATCATTCGCGCCATTAATCCTTTGCCGGTGCCGGTCTCGCCGCTGAGCAGCACGGTTGCCCGGGTCGAGGCAACGGCACGAATTTTTTTATACACTTCCCGCATGCCGGCATCGCGTGAGTCGATGATATCAACCCATTCAGGTTTCCAGAATTTGTCTCTTAAATAATCCAGTTCCAAATTTTTCGCGAGAGATGCGTTTGCGGATTCGATGGCACGGTGGACTTGGGCAGGGTTGATGGGATAAGTCAGGTAATTGTTGGCACCGGCCTGGACAGCCTTGATAGTATCGCGAATGAATTCCTTTGACGATAATATCAAAATCTCGGCCAGGGGATTCATTTC
>JBAVYC010001057.1:0-7335 GCA_049698595.1 Desulfobacterales bacterium
CCTTTAGCCTTTCACCTTAAGCCCCCGCTGTAAGCGGAATTAGGCATTTCACTTTGACTAGTATGCAAATGGGTACAGCCGCGATGATGCCTTTAATATCTCCCAGCGGTGTGCCAGGCCATGGGGCTCTTTAATCAGAAACCATGCCAGGACCAAACCAAATGCCGTCACGCCAAGGCCGGCGGCCGGCGCTGAGCCGAGCCAGGGAATCCAATCGGCAAATATCGGTGAAACGAATAATACGAACTCATCCAGTATGCGGATAAAAAGCACACCGAAAAATACGCCCGGAATACTGCCGAAACCACCCACAATCAACATTCCGATAAACCATAAGGCATGCAGCAGCGTGAATTGCTCCGGGTGACACACCAGCGTCGAATGGGCGAACAGCGAGCCGGCAATACCGGCGTAAAAGCAGGAAATAAAAAAGGCCAATAACTTGTAGAAATACAGATTGACTCCCATGACCTGCGCGGCCAGGTCATTGTCACGCACGGCCACAAAAGCACGGCCGACCCGGGTGCGTACCAGGTTGCGAGCAGCAAAGGTCAGGATGATCATGACGGGCATAATGACAAAAAACATGCGCTCGTCGCTATCAAACTCAAAGGAGCCGATCCTGGGCGGATCTAACACAATCCCCATCGATTTGCCGGTAATTTCCAGATGCAGCAGCAGCCAGAGCGTCACAAAATGAATGGCAATCGTCGCAATCGCCAGATAAAAACCTTTGATGCGCATGGAGGGCGCACCGCCGATAACACCGTACAGGCCGGTAAATATTCCGGCCAGCGGTAATGCAAACCAGAAGGAAAGCCCTAATTTGGTCGTCAGCACCGCCGAGGTGTATCCGCCGACGGCCATAAAAGCGGCCTGACCAAAGGAGATCTGGCCGCAAAAGCCACTGACAATTTGCAGCCCCAGCACGGCAATGATGGTGATTGCCAGAGTATTCAAAAAAGAGATCATGTAATAAGACCCGAAAACGGGGACCATAAAAAATATCACCAGCGCGACACTCAGTGCAATCCAGTGCCTGGAGGTACGAACGATCGCCATGTCCTTGGCATACGTCTCATCAAAAACACCACAGGGACGCCACATATTAAATCCTCTCTATTCGCACGAGACCGAAAAGTCCGTATGGTTTGACCAGCAGGATAAAAAGTAACAACACATATGCCGCTACTTCTTTTACGCCGCCCCCGACCAGGGGATCCAGGTAGCCGGCACTGACATTTTCCAGTACACCCAGCAGCAGTCCGGCCAGCAACGCTCCCGGCAATGACTCCAGTCCTCCGACCAGGGCCACGATGAGTCCTTTTATCCCCAAATAAGGCAGGGGGAAATAAATGTCCATAACATTCGCCAGGGCGATGCCGGCAATGGTTGCCACCATCGCCGAAATAATCCAGATCCAGGAAAAAATGGCCCGCACCGATATTCCGGTGCTCTGGGCCAGTTGATGATCCTCGGCGGTCGCGCGCATCCCCAAGCCTATTTTGGTTTTCTGGAAGAAAATGGCCAAACAGAGGAAAAGCGCCAGGCAGACACCGAAACTGATCAACTGGGTTGTGGGCAGGGATACCCCGAGGACCGGTGTCATACCGCCGGGTAAATAAGCTGCAAAACTTGCCGACTCGCCTTTTAAAATCAGCTGAAAAATGCCGTCCCCGAGCAGGAACAATGCAAAGGTGGTCAGAAAGGCGGCAAAAAGGGGTTGGCCGATCAAAGGTCGCATTGCCAGCCGTTCGATCAGCCAGCCGAAGGCCGCAAGGCAGATTAAGGCAAGCAGAAGGGCAATGATAAAGGGCAGTTTCAATACCGTCAGGGCAAACCAGAACGCCAGGGCACCATATGCCATTAATTGCCCATGGGCCAGGCTGACAACATGGGTTGATTTATAGACGAGCACGATGGATGCCGCCACCATGGCATACAGACTTCCTTCAAACAATCCGATGAAAAGCAGCTGCAAAAAATTCGACATTGGGTTTATCCTTTACTGAACATCATTAACCAGGATAGAGGTGCGGATAACGCCTGTGCGTCCATCGCGGTATGTGACTTCAGCTTCTACATCGAGTTTATTCATCTCGCTGTAGAGCGCCTGAATTAAATCACGGTAACGGTCTTCAACAAATGTTCGCCGGAGCTTACGCGTGCGGGTCAGCTCCGCTTCGTCGGCATCAAACTCTTTGTGTAGATTTACGAAACGCCGGATGCGGGCATGGTCCGGCAGAGTACGATTGATGCGACGAATCTCCTGATTCGCCAATTCGACAACTTCGGGCTTCTGCGACAAGTCGGTAAATGTCGTATAGGGGATATGATTGGCTTCGGCGTATCGCCCGACATTGTCCAGATCGATATTAATTAAAGCCGCCACGTAATCGCGCAGCTCATTGCCGACCACTAACGCATCTTTGATATAAGGGCTGTAGCGCAGCCGGACCTCACAATACTGAGGTGAGAACTGCCGGTCGCCGGCCAACGGTTTGAGATCCTCCATACGATCGATGACGATCAGATGGCCGTTTTCGTCGATGTGTCCGAAATCTCCGCTGCAGTAATAGCCGTCTTTAATGTTTTTAGCGGTGGCCGCCGGGTTTTTGTAATAACCGGCATACAGATACTTGCTCTTTACCATAATTTCGCCGTCAGCGGCGATCTTGACTTCCGCCCACGGCATTGGACGGCCCGAAGTCTCCGGTCGAATTTCAGCGGGGCGCGGAACCGAAATGATCCCCATTTCCGTGCTGCCGTAAAACAGTTTTATTTCGACTCCCAGGGCCAGAAAGAATCGAATGATCTCGGGGCTCACCGCCCCGCCGGCGGAATAGATCACTTTGGCCCGCGAAAAACCCAAACGGTCCCGCAGCGCTCGAAATACACCTTGGTAAACCAACCATCCCAGGGATTGCTGCCATAAATTAAGGGGTCGATTTTCGATCTTCAAGTCGACAATTTGAAGCGCAATGGGTAAACATCGATTGTATAGCCAGCGCCGAAAGCGAGTCGAATCCATCATGCGGGCCTGGACCATGCTGTTGACGCTTTCCCACAGCCGGGCACCGTAAAACATAACATGTGGACCGATTTCGCGAATGTTTTCCTGGACCGTTTCGGGTTCTTCCGGAAAATTAACGGTCATGCCGGCCACCAGGGCGCCGGAGATTCCCAGAGCTTGCTCGGTGGCCCAGGCCGGCGGAATGAAAGACAAATATTCGTAGCCCTTATCGGACCAGCCGTCGATCTTGGCCCATTCACCGATGCCTTCCACCAGCCAGCCGTGGCTCAACATGGCGCCTTTGGGCAATCCCGTGGTCCCTGAAGTATAGGCGAATACCGCCACATCGTCGCCTCGGCCTTGGTCCACCAGGTCATCATAAAGTTCGGGCTTTTCCTGGTTGAGCTCACGCCCGATTTGCATGACGTCTTCCATGGAGAGCAAATCAGGTTCCTCATAGGCCCACAGCCCTTTGGGATCCCAGTAGATGATTTTTTTAAGATTTTTTAACTCACTTTTAATTTCAAGGACCTTGTCCACCTGCTCCTGGTCATGGGCGACAACAAAGCAAGAATCGGAATGCTCAAAAAAATATTTGACCTCCGGGCCCTGACAGTCGGTAAAAACGCCGATCGCCACACCGCCGGCGGATTGGGCCGCCAGCTCGGCCCAGAACCATTCAGGTTTATTTTCGCCAATGATGCAGATTTTGTCGTCACGCTGGAAGCCCAGTTTCACAAGCCCCAGACACAGGTCCCGCACCCTGTCGTAATAATCCTGCCAGGTGAAAGATTTCCAGATTCCCATGTCTTTTACCCGCATGGCAATTTTTCGGTTGCCATATTGCAGGGCGAGCTTCCTGAGAAGCTTGGGCAGGGTATCTAAATCGGGCTCATTGTGATGCGGCATCCAGCTCATCCCCTTCACCCAAGTAAGCTTGAATTACCCTGGGATTTTCAACGACCTCGGCCGGTGTCCCTTCGGCGATTTTACAGCCAAAATCGAGCACAACGGCCCGGTTGGCAATATCCAGGACGACCTCCATATCATGTTCCACGATGATCATCGGAATGTTTCTCAATTCGGCAATGTCAAGTATGAAGCGGGCCATATCTTCTCTTTCTTCAAGATTCATTCCTGCCATGGGCTCATCCAGCAGTAACAGCGTGGGGTCCATGGCCAGGGCACGGCCCAGTTCGACACGTTTGCGGACACCATAGGCCAGGGTTCCGACGACTTTCTGGCGCTCCGGCTCCAGCTCCAAAAAATCAATAATGCTCTCGACCACCGCGCGATGCTTTATTTCTTCACGGCGCGCCGGGCCGAAATAAAAGGCCCCCGCCAGGGCCCCGCGCTTCATATGAATGTGGCGGGCGGCCATCAGATTTTCCAGCACATTAAGGCCGGTATAAAGCTCGATGTTCTGAAAGGTTCGAGAGATTCCCAATTTGGCAATAGAATGGGGTTGAAGGGCTTGAATCGGGCGTCCGTCGAAGTGGATGGATCCGGCTTGAGGACGGTAAAACCCATTGATACAATTTAAAATACTGGTTTTACCGGCACCGTTGGGTCCGATAATCGCCATAAGATCGTGCGGGTTGACATGAAAGGAGACATCACTTAAAGCCTGCAGCCCACCGAAGCGTAGGTTTAATCCTTTAATTTCCAGGATTTTCTCTGAAACTGAATTTGAAACAACCATATCAGCCGAACCCGGAATAAAATCAATGTGGTCAGGGAACAATAGGCCTTTTTAATATAAAAATAGAATTAGTTTTTTGAAGCATCTTTACTGATTACAGTCGGTTATGTCAAGAAAATAATATAAAAGCTTTTTTTAGTTAATTTTCAATATGTTATAAATTATCAAAAGGGGCTGCAAAAGTTATTATTGACATTGAATTTAACTTTCAGTAAAAAATCTACTTCAAGTTAAGTATTTTAAACTTTGGAACTTCAGGGCTTCGCCCATTTGAAATGTTGGAATACTTCAATAGTCGAATAGTAGGTTCGGGCGTAATGGAATGATGGGTTGAATCAAAACGGTTATAATTGAATTGATTTCCTCATTCCAAGAACTTAACCCCACCAAAGCGTGGTAAAGCGTGGACCGCAATGAACACCAAAACGCCATCCGCCGAAGAAAAACGCGGGAGCGAAGCCTGAGGCTTGAAAGCATCCTGGAGGCCGCCAAAAAGATCTTTTTTGCCAAAGGCTATTCCAAGACCACGATGGATGAAATTGCCCTGGCAGCTGAAATCAGCAAACCCACCATTTATCAGTACTTTATATCCAAAGACGACCTCTTCTTTTCCCTCATGCTGCCGGTTGTCGAAGAAATTGGCAACCAATTCGAAGCCATAAAAGATCATTTGGCCAACCGCCGATACCGCAGCGGCAGCCGACTGATAAGTGACATGTTCAAAGGACTTCAAAAAAGCTACGACGTGGCACCGGATGTCTTCAGAATTATCCAGCTTTTCCAACAGACCGGTCTGGTCCAGGCGTTGAATCCGCAAATTCGTAATTTATTAAACGAAAAAGGTGCCTTCAACTTCAAAACGGCCCGCCAAATAATTGAAATGGGTATCGAGCAAAAGCTGATTAAGGAAACCAATCCCTTCGAATATGTCGATGTGTTCTGGGGAATGTTTGTGGGGATTGTCCAGCTGGAAGATATCAAATCCCAAGCCATACTGGAAAAACGATATCTTAAGCCAACGCTCAGATTAGCCGAGAAAATTCTCATCGATGCTATGGCAATAGAAATTGAAAATTGAAAGCGTTCCTTAATTCGTTCCGCCGCAGGCGGATCAATCGTCATTCCAAAAGGAGAGAAACCAAATGAGCTATGAAACCATTCTTTATGAAACCAGGGATCGACTGGCGACCATCACCCTGAACCGTCCTGAAAAATTTAACACCATCCGACCGCCCATGCCGGAGGAATTGGAACAGGCCGTCGCCGCGGCCAATGCCGACAAAGACGTTCGGGTAATTATCCTCAAGGGTGCCGGTAAAGCCTTCTGTGCGGGCTTTGACTTTTCTGAAGATTTAGATCATTTCGCTCAATGGGGCGGACAGGCCGGCAGTGAAACCTGGGATCCCGGCAGGGACATGATGATGGTCACCAGCCCCTTTGTTGGGCCGGTACCCAAGTTTATGAGCATCTGGCGCAGCCCGAAACCGGTTATTGGGCGGGTACACGGCTGGTGCGTGGGCGGCGGATCCGATATGGCCCTGCTGTGCGATGTGATTGTTGCCTCGGAGGATGCCCGCTTCGGAACGCCCTATTCCCGGGTGTGGGGTTGCTATCTGACCGGGATGTGGTTCTACCGCCTGGGGCTGACCAAAACCAAGATGCTGGCACTCACCGGCGACAGCATCTCCGGCAAAGAAGCAGCTGAAATGGGGCTGATAAACAAAGCGGTTCCGGTGGATAAGCTTGAAGAAGAGGTGCAGTACTGTGCCAACCGAATGGCCCAGTGCCCGACCACACAACTGGCAGCCATGAAAATGGTCGTCAATCAGGCTTTCGATAATATGGGGCTGATGAATACCCAGCTAATCGGATCGATCCTCGACGGATATATGCGTAATACACCGGAAGGTTTGGAATTTGTAAAAAAGTCCATGGAAAAAGGGGTCGCCGCCGCCATCGCGGATAGAGATGCACCCTTTGGCGACTACAGTCAGGGACCGCCGGAACTGAAGCCCAAAGGAACCCCGTGAGGTCGATTTCGGATTTGGGAAAACAGAGGACAGGGGTCAGAAGACAGATGTCAGAAGAACGAGACCAGAGGTCAGAGGACAGAAGATGGGAAGGTGCGAAGGTGAGAGAAGGAATGAATTCGGAAGTGGGAAGGAAACATAGGACTGAACTGTGAGTGCTGCGGACTGAGGACTGCGATTGTGAAGTTCGGATTTATCGCGTTGATAGAGTTGACTGGACTTATTGAGTTAAGTGAGTTGAAAAAGTTGACCGGTTTAAATAGATAACATCCATTGACCTGAATCAACTAATCAACCAGTCAACCACTCAACCAATCCACTATTCAACTATTTAGCCATTCAACTAAACTCAACCAGTCAACCATTTAACTAATATTGGTGAACCCAAATGCTACTCGAAGGAAAGGTGGTCCTGATCACCGGTGCGGCGCGGGGCATTGGCCGAACCACAGCGCTGATTATGGCAGCAGAAGGGGCTGACGTGGGCTTGGCCGACATATTGCCTGAAGTCGATGAAACGGCTGGGCAAATCCAGGAAAAGGGCAGAAGATCCGCTGCGGCAATCTTTGACATCGCTGAAAAGGATCAGG
>JBAVYC010001058.1:0-3594 GCA_049698595.1 Desulfobacterales bacterium
TCGCGGTGCAGATGAACCTCGTTTATCGGCGGTCGGTGCAGTTTGGTTAGTAAGATGGGTAGGGGCATCGCTTTAGGGGTTCGGTTCTCTCGAGAACGTCGTCGATATTATGACATGTCGATAATGACGTTAAGCATCTTTTCCCGGATTCCATCCCGGTTGGCGATTATTATATCTATTGACAGGAATAATGCAAATATCCAAAATAGATAATTCAACACCCCTTTATTTTGTCATAAGCCAATTGAATTAGTCGTTTTCCTCAACTATTTCGGTCAAAAATATACATCTTTTTTACAACTTTCGGGGGATGGACATCTCCCTCTTTAGGATTTATGAAGTGATATTGACGGTGATCTTGAATAGTCAGCATATTTCCTATTCAACGGAATCGTTATGTTAATTACCAGTCTGTAAAGATAATGATTTATACAAACCGAATGAACGACAGTTCAGCGGCTGCACCCTGACGGAGGATTATGATGCAAAATAAAACACATCGTTTTTTATTCGTATTTATCACGTTGCTCTTTTTTGCAGGCACGGCTCTGGCATCTGATTTGATGATCTATCCCAACAAAGGGCAGAGCCAAAAGAAACAGGATCAGGATCAATCCGAGTGCTACATTTGGGCCAAAAATAAGAGCGGATTCGATCCCATGGCAGCACCCACGGCGACGACGCCACCGCCGGCAGGCGATGGCGCCAATCCGGTCAGAGGGGCTGCCGGTGGCGCTGTGGCTGGCGTGGCCATCGGCGCGATAGCGGGGGATGCCGGAAAAGGGGCCGCCATCGGTGCCGCCTCAGGCGCGCTGCTCGGCGGTGCCAGGAGGCGGAACCAGGAGGCACAGCATCAGCAGTGGGCCAATCAGCAGGCTGACAACTACGCAAATAACCGTGCCAATTACAACCGGGCCTTTGGCGCCTGCATGGAAGGCCGCGGATACACGGTCAAGTGAAACAAGCGGCCATCGTGCGCAGAGAAGTCAGCATGACTTAAAATTTTTACTTAATTTCAGCCGGGTCGACCTGATGGCGGGATGGCGATATGAACGGTGGAATTTTGACGACAATCCGGTCCTGGACAATATGTATATCAACGGTCCGATAGCGGGCGTTAAGATACGATTCTAAAGGGAGAGGAATCATGCGCAATATAGCAATATTTATACTATCCATATGCCTTTGCATGACCCCCGTGCAGCTTGCAGCCGCGCAGTTCGACGGATCCGAACCATTGCTTTGCGCCGTCGTTCAGATGATCGAGTGTGGAGGCGATGGGAAATGCTTTCCGGTAACCACCGAGATAGCCGGGATACCCCGATTTCTTAAAGTCAATGTTGAAAAAAGGACCATTACCGCCACCGAAGAAAGTGGGATTACGGACGTCAGCTTGATAAAGAATGTCGAACGCATCGCTGGCCGCCTGATCATGCAAGGCTTCGGAAATGGTCGCGGCTGGACCCTTGTCATTTCAGAAAGTACCGGAGACATGTCCGCGACCATTTCCGATGATAAGGTTGGATTCGTCGTATTCGGAGCCTGCACAAAAGACTAAAGCTTCCTCCGATAAAGAAGTTCCAGCATGCGGGTATCTAAGCTCGATAGTCCAGAAATGAGTCGGCCTCAATATTTGACAAAGGTATATTCCGTGGCTTACCCAGTTAAATCAATAGGCTGGTATAGAGAAAGAAGGGCTTATGATGATGGTCGTTCGCAGGTTTACACTGATTCTTATTGGTCTGTTGATGTTGCTTTGGGGTTGCGGTGGGCCGCGTCTGATGATGCCGACACCCAATGTGTACCTCAACGGGGTGCAGGATTCATTTAACAACCTGCCTGAGGATCTGAAGCGCACAGAGGTAAAGCTGTTCTATGTTACGGACCGAGCGCCCGAGCAAGACGGCGAAGGCAAACTCCGATATGGTTATGGCCGTTCCTCCTCGCTGGCTTTCGGTACTGCCGTGGTGGATCTCGGCATTGGTATTACCTGGGAAGAGCTTCTCCAGGCGAGCCGGGTCCAGAAGCGGCTAAAGCCCGTGAAGTTGGCGTTGCGAGAGGTGACGGAACTCGTCCGGGGGCCAGATACGCCCCTGCCCTATGCGAATGTCGACGGCAACATCGTCAAGGAACCGGACCTGGTGGTAAAGCGGGAACAGGCCATTCAGACTTTCCGGAGTTCTCTGGTGCAACGACTCGCGCTGAGCCCCCGCAAAGAGGTCTTCATTTTCGTCCACGGTTTCCATAACGACTTCAACGATGCCGCTTTTGCACTGGCAGAGCTCTGGCACTTCCTGGGGCGCATTGGCGTACCCCTTATTTACACCTGGCCTGCGGGTTACCCGGGATTGTTCGGATACACCTACGATCGGGAATCAAGTGAGTTTACCATCTATCATCTGCGGGAAACGTTGAAATTCATCGCCAGTTTCCCGGAGGTGGAAAAAATCCACGTGATTGCCCATAGCCGGGGGACGGACGTTGCTGTTGATGCGCTGCGCGAACTCACCATAGGCCTGAACGCCGCGGGTAACGACCCGAAGCGCGAACTCAAGATCCATAATTTTGTCCTTGCGGCCCCTGACATCGATGTGATGGTTGCCGAGCAGCGGATTATTGGAGATAGTCTTGGGTTGAGTGCCAACCGCTTTACCGTCTATACCTCACCCGCCGATAGGGCAATTGGTATAGCTGCAAAGCTATTCCGTAGCCCACGCGGACGTATCGGCACCTTCGGCCCTGAAAACTTGACAGAATGCATCAAGGCTGACATGGCGTTCAATCAGACAAATTCTGCATTTATCAACTACCCGGATACCCCTGGTTCTTCCGACGATCAGGGGGACCGCTACGATCACAGCTATTTCCGGGACGCGCCGAGCGTGAGTTCCGATCTGGTACTGATGCTGCGGGACGATCTCGATCCGGGTACGCCCGGACGACCGTTGGAACATATCGATCTCGAATTCTGGCGCATTCCACCGGGTTATCCGGCCGTGAAACTGGCACAATAGCTCGGGATATCCGGTAAGGTCGCCGGGTCAGTGCGCATGCCTGAGATTCAGTATCAATGGGCTGATTTGTGGCCAGCACCGGGCCTTGGTCCAGTTCGACCAAGAGATTGAAGCAGAGATTCAATCTATGCATGGGTTAAAAACCATCTTAGGTTTTGGGCAAATGATTCGGTGAAAGCTCAAGATATTCGATCATAATTCTCAACTTTTAAAATTTTAGCGGCTGGGACCGGAAGTTATCCAGATAAATCAAGATATTATTCTATAGAGAAGATCGTGATGCAAGTACGTTGAGGATACCCCATAAAAATCAAGACCGCCGAACTTTGTGTTAGCTTGCCATCGGTCATATCTATCAAGAATGAAAAGAAATTTGCATTTAGCAGCTGGATATCATAGGCTTACCTTGGGTGCCGCCCCATATCGTTAACCCTTTAACCCAAGGAGGAATGCCATGAAACTATCCAAAGCAGCCAAAATCTGGATCGATTACCACAAGACCCATTCTAAAAAAAAATACGGTGCGATCCTACCGGGCCATCATTGAGCGGTATATCAAAGAATCCGGTTATCTGGAAAG
>JBAVYC010001059.1:0-2323 GCA_049698595.1 Desulfobacterales bacterium
CATTCATTGAATATATGGTTTTTTTGAGTTTATTCCCAGGCTAGATGGCCCGCTGGCGGAACGATGCCGTGTAAAGGTCTTCGTTGAGTTCTGTTGCCGGTTGAGGGGCAATCCGTTTAAGATATTCTTTACGCGCTCCTGAGCGGGATAGCTTTCCAGACGTTGTTCGAGGTAAGGTGTTTCGAGGGACCAATTCAATCAGGCAATCTATGGCGAACTCCTCGCGGACCAAGCCATGTAGACGTTCCCGCAGGTCGGTGCGCTTCTTTTCATCGGATTGACGGCATTGAACCATCATGACGGCCTGTTCCTGTCCGGCCGGGTCTGTTACTGAGAAGGCCGAGGCGTCTCCGGTGCGAACTTCCGGTTGCTGTTCTGCCAGATACTCCAGATCTTGGGGCCAGATGTTGCGGCCGTTGATGATAATCAGGTCTTTTTCACGTCCTGTAATCACAATGCCGTTTCCAACTCGATATGCCAGATCTCCTGTGTTTAGCCAGCCGTCGGGGGACAAAACTTCCCGGGTAGCCTTGAGATCTCCAAAGTAACCGGACATTACGCTGGGTCCACGAACATAGAGGGTGCCGCAGTGCCGTTCCGGCAATACCCGCCCTTGATCATTCCTGACCTCTACTTCGTAGCCCGGCAGTGGTGCCCCGCAATTGGTAAACGCATTTGAGCGAACCGTTTCGCTGCGCTGGTTGGGATGCAGGGGCAGGGCTCTTTGCTCTTCAGCAAGAGCAGTACTGTCCACATAGTCTACATCGGCGCCTTGTCCCAAAGGCGCAAAGCTCACCGCCAGGGAGCATTCGGCCATGCCATAGGACGCTACGAAGGAACGCCTGTCAAATCCGCTGGGTGCCAGAAGATCGGCAAAATGCTTCAGGGGTTCGGTTCGGATCGGCTCCGCCCCGACACCGGCAATCCGCCAAGCGCTGAGATCCAACTTATCGACCTCATCATTGCGTACACGGCGGGCGGCCAGTTCGTAACCGAACGGCGGACTGAAAGACAGCGTCCCCCGATTTTGGGACATCAACGTCAGCCAAAGCCTTGGGCGCATGGCAAAGTCCCGGGTGTTCAGGTAGTCCACGGAAATTTGAGCGGCCATGGGCGACAGCACGAGGCCGACGAGCCCCATATCATGAAAATAAGGGAGCCATGATACTGCTCGATCTGCCGGCCGAATCTGAATGCCATATTTAAGGATGGCGAAAAGGTTGTTGAGCACGGCTTTTTGCGTGATCATCACTCCTCTAGGGAAACGGGTGCTGCCCGAAGTATACTGCAGGTAGGCAACCTCGTCCGGCTCCGAAGGGTGTAGTCGGATATTGGGCTCAGCAAGATCATTGAAATCCTGCGGGCTGCCCAGAAAGCGCAGTTTCAACCCTTGTGCGGCCTCAGTCAGATAAGGGAGAAATCCCTCGGGCGCCATGGCAATATCCGCCTGGCAAATCGCGAGCAGTCTTTTCAATTGTGAGACGTATGCCTTGCGACCGCCCAGGTTGATCGAAGCCGGAAGCGGCACGGGTATCAAGCCTGCGTACTGACAGGCAAAAAAGAAGCGCATAAAATCCGGATGGGTATCCGCCACCAGGGCGACCCGGGAGCCGCGGTTTGCCCCCAGATCAATGAGACGGCGCGCAAGCGACCGCGCGTCTTCGCGCAGTTGTTTATAAGGGAGTCTCTCATACAACTTGACCCCAGCATGATAAAAATTATAACCGGTTTTTCCTTTGGCAGCGTAGTCGAGTGCTTCTGCTAGCGTAGAAAAATCTGCGATTCGTAACGGCAGATTATTAGCGGCAGGTGTAGCATCCATAGCAACTTTAGCCTCCTTGGTTTATCAAGCCAGCGTAGCGATCCAGTCTTCCCCGAAGCGCCACATCAACTCATCATATGCGGTCGCCTCTGATCTTCCGAAACCATTGCCAATTAAGACAGGGGCAGTTCCGCGACGGGTTGGTTTTTATCTGGTCTGAAATTAAATGTCAAACCACCGACAAAATTGTTTTCATCCATTGTAGCGGCAATACGTTTGACAATTAATTTCGACCCAAAAAGTGCCCAAAAACCTATAACTGCTTGCTCGATCTTAAAATAAAAGTGTTTTTTAGGAACCCTAACATGGATTTCCCAAACTGTAAACTAATTATGCTGAAATATTTTATGTGCTAACATAATCTGTTTATTAAGAAATCTTCGTTTTCAGGTTGTATTTCTATTCATTCCACGTTCTAATTGTTTTGAAATTGATCTAATGATAATTCAATCAATTTCGTATGTCAAGAGTTTATTAAAAAAAAATTTCAATAGATAGAAC
>JBAVYC010001060.1:0-5719 GCA_049698595.1 Desulfobacterales bacterium
CATTTGATCATAGGCCGCCCGGGCAATCTCCTGACGGCCATAGCCGACATGCACGGGCCGCGTTATCCCGGCTTCCATGTCAAGGTAGTGCTTGCCCTCTTTGCCAACCAGACGAACCCCCTCTCCCTTAGCTATGATGGTAATACCATTTTTAATATCTTCACGCGGGGTTCGGTGTAAAATAAGTCGAGACCTGTCATCCAGAAGATTGATGTTTCCACTCATATTGCCTCTCGTTTTACTGATCACGGGTTAGCGCTGATTTAAAACTACATTGATGAACTGATCACTGCAACCTATTTTGAGGCTTGATATTTGTCAAGACGATTTTTCCATCTTAATTAATACCTGAATTTTGGTACAAAATTCAGGTATTAACTTGACACATAATCTCTTTTTGCCATATTACTTTTTAGTTCATTTTTCTAATTTTAAAATTATCATTCGGGCACTTTAAAAAAGGAGGTTAACATGAAAGGGAGAAAAAATGTGATGGGCCTGATCTTAACGGCTGTTGGTGTGACGCTTTTATTTTTGGGGTCAGCACCGGTCTATGCTGAAAACACACTCAAAGTAGGCGCTTACGGCGGCTATTTCAAGGATTCTTTTGACAAGCATATATTTCCCGATTTCACCAAAGAAACGGGCATCAAGGTCGAGTCGGTGGCTGAGCCTACCGGCGAAGCCTGGCTGGTGCAGCTGGAGCAGGCGGCTAAAGCCGGTGTGGCCCCGGCGGATGTTTCCATGATCGCACAGGTGGCCATGCTGAGGGGCCAGCGAACCGAGCTCTGGATGCCGCTGGACCTCAAACAGATTCCGAATTCAAAGTTTCTGCTGCCGCAGCATGTTCACAAGTATCCGGATGGCCGGGTCGATGGGATTGGAGCGGTCTCGTGGTATATCACCCTGGTATCCAACACCAAAGCATTCAAAACGGCACCGACTTCCTGGGCGGATATGTGGCAGCCGGATAAAAAAAACAAACTGGGACTCCTGGCCCTGGCATCCAATTCATTTCTACTGGAAATTACGGCCAAAACTTTCTTCGGCGGCTACGATATATTGAATTCCAAGGAAGGCATTCTCAAAGTCCTGAATAAACTGGCTGAAGTTAAACCCAATGTGAAACTGTGGTACCGGGACGAGGGCCAGTTTCAGCAGGCCCTGCAATCCGGCGAAATCCCCATGGGACAATACTATCACGATGTGGCCGGCCTGGCGGCAGCCGATGGCCACCCGGTGCGCTCCACCTTCCCCAAAGAGGGCGGTGTGCTGGATTCCGGTTCATGGGCTGTGTCCAAGGCCACCAAGATGAGCAAGGAAGCCCACATATTTATCAATTACATGTGTCAGCCCAAGATTCAAGCCAAACTGTCACTCAAAGTCGGCACGGCGCCGACGGTCAGGCGGGATGTTAGCGGTCTAACGGATGCGGAATTTTCATCCGTTTCGAGCGATATCCCTCCCATCATCCCACGCTACGACCTGTATGCGGGTGAACTCAGTGACTGGGTCAATCAAAAATGGACTGAAATGGTGACGGAATAGCAAAATATTCAACGATATCTTTAATTTTAGGCATTGAGTAGTCCGTACCCATGGCTGGATTAACGCTTGAAGACGTCCACAAATACTTTGGCTCGGTGGTGGCCGCCCGTGAGGTAAATCTAAACCTGCCTCACGGGCGGTTTGTGTGTTTTCTGGGCCCGTCGGGATGCGGCAAAACAACCCTTTTGCGGCTCATCGCGGGACTGGAATCTCCCACCCGGGGACATATTATGCTGGATGGCACAAGCATCACCCGGACGCCGGCCCACAAACGCAATTTCGGTATGGTTTTCCAGTCCCTGGCGCTGTTTCCGCATTTATCTGTTGGTGAGAATGTGACCTACAGCCTCAGGGTGCGGCACATTAAAAAAAAAACACGCCAAAAACGAGCTGCCGAATTGCTGGATCTGGTGCAATTATCCGGCTTTGCGGATCGACACATCTCACAGCTGTCCGGCGGCCAACGCCAGCGGGTCGCCATCGCCCGCGCCCTGGCCATCGAACCGCGGCTTTTTCTGTTGGATGAGCCGTTATCGGCCCTGGATGCCAAATTGCGGGAAAGCATGCAGCTGGAGCTCCGCCTGCTGCAGCAGCGCCTGGGAGTGACCACCATTCTGGTCACCCATGATCAGCGCGAAGCCATGACCATGGCGGATATGGTGGTGGTTATGGGGCCGGACAATCGTGTCCATCAGGTGGGTCCGCCCCTTGAAATCTATCGCCACCCGTCCGATACATTTGTTGCCGATTTTATCGGCAGCAGCAACTTGCTTCAGGGATCCTGTATCGGGACCCGCGAAGTCAAACTCGGCGATAAGCATCTGGTGGTAGAAGAAATGCCCGGCGGCGTAACCGAGGGAACCTCCGTGACCGTATCGGTGCGACCCGAAGATATTCACGTTCTGCCCGGTGCTGAAAAAGGAGACAACCGTCTGCCTGGAACCGTCGCATTTATTCGGGATGTGGGCTCCAACGTCGAAATTTATCTCAACTGCAACGGGCTTCAGATTATCAGTCAATCGACGCCCAAGGGACGGCCGGATTTAAAGCAGGGAGATAAAGCCACCGCCATTCTGCCGGCGGCTAGCTGTATTGTGCTGAAATCATGATCGCAGAAAAACCAAAAGGCGTCCGCGCACACCTGCCAATGGCCTACCCGGCGTTGATGCTGGGGATATTTTTCATCATACCCTTCGGCATAATGGTTGCCATCAGTTTTTTTCACCGTCAACCCGGTGGCTTTTACATCCCCGGTTTCGAGTTCACGAACTATAAAAACCTCTACACGGCTCTTTTTGGACGTACCCTGTTGTTTTCCCTTTTTATTGCAGGCCTTTCGGCAGCCGTTTGTGTATCCATCGGGTTTCCTTTTACCTACTTCATTACCCGCATGCGACGGCGAACCCAGGTAATCTGGCTGGTCTTTCTAATGTCGGTTTTATCGCTGTCGGAGGTTATCATTGGCTTTGCCTGGTCCCTGCTACTGTCGCGCACGGCCGGCATATCGAATCTTTTTGTCTGGTTGGGCCTGATGGAGAATCCGAAGGCCTGGTATCCCGGATTTGCAGCGCTGCTCTTCGGAATTTGCTATCTTGCTTTTCCTTATACCGTGCTGGTTTTATATCCATCCTTGTCACGACTGGATCCGGCCCTGCCGGAAGCCTCTCAAACGCTGGGTGCATCGCCGCTGCGGACTTTTTTTACGGTCATTGTGGGGTCGATGCGCAATGCCATTGTGGCGGCTTTTGTGATGGTGTTTGTATTCACCCTGGGCGTCTATCTGCTGCCCCAGATCCTGGGTCGTCCGCGACATTGGACCCTGTCTGTGTTGATTACCGATCAGGCCATCTATCAGACCAATATGCCGATGGCGGCGTCCATGGCAATATTTTTTATGCTCGTCAGCCTGCTGCTGGTTGCACTCACTATGGTTATTGGCAAGGGGAAAAAAATAGAAACCCAATAGGTTAATCAGCGTTGGACGGATAGCTATAAGTTATCTAATAACTTTTTAAATCGCTGGTTTGAATTAAAATGAGCAAAACACTTCGCAACATATTTCTCAGCCTAATCTTAGTCGTGCTGAGCGGGCCCCTGATCGTCGTCTCGGGCGTATCGCTAAATGCTAAAAAACGTCTTTTTTTCCCTCCGGAAGGGATATCCCTGCGCTGGTATGTAGAACTTTTGACCGAAAGCAGCTGGCTGATTCCGGTACGCAACAGCTTGACCATCGCTTTGACTTCCAGTTTCATTGCCCTGTCGATTGCGTTGCCGCTGGCCTATTTTCTGTGGCGCTACCGTGTTTTTTATGCCCGCGCGCTGTTTACCCTCGGCATCTCGCCCTTTATCCTGCCGCCGGTGATCACCGCCCTGGGCTTCCTTTCCTTTTGGGTTACGATCGGTTTCTACGGCAAGATGGGCGCAACCATGATCTCCCATGCCATTTTCTTCGTGACCCTGCCGCTGGTGACCATTTCTTTAGGATTTGAATCCATCGATCATGAAATCGTCGAGGCGGCGCAAACCATGGGCGCCGACTCCCCGACGGTTGTCAAGACGGTGATTTTCCCGATGATTCGGCCGTATATGATATCCGGCTTTGCTTTCGCTTTCGTCTTAAGCCTGAATGAGTATATCGTGGCCTATATGGTGTCCGGCTTTACCGTTGAAACCCTTCCGATCAAAATTTTCAACTCCCTGCGCTACGGATACACACCGGTGATGGCCTCGGTAGCGGTCGTTTTTGTGCTCCTGGCCGTCATCATATTCGGACTGATCGGACGGTTCGGTGACTTGCCGAAACTGCTCGGAGCGATGCGCCCGGAAGAAAAATAAAGAAAATCCCGTTCTGGCGGATCGCCGCCCGGAACTTTACGCTGCCCCGGTAAAAGGGGTTAGCGTTTAATGCCGTTATCATTGCCTAAACGATGCAATATTTTACAATAGGCCTTTTGTCCGAGTTCAAAACTTCTAAGACGGAAAAATTCATCGGGAGCATGGAATTTTTCATCATTCATGGCAAAACCAAAACAGGTGGCATAGGTACCCAGATGCGCCAGAAAAATCGATAAAATCGGCACACTGCCGCCTTCTCGAATAAATAGCGGTTTTTTACCGTATAACTCACTGAGAACCTCGATGGCTGCAAGACTGCCCGGAAGATCAGCCGGCATTAAATAAGGATTGGCTTTGCTGTCAACCGGGGTCATATCGACCTTTACGCCCGGAGGGGTATTTTTCCGGATGTGGGTTTCAATGAGGCTGTTGATGTGCTCCGGGTCCTGATCGGCGACCAGCCGGCAGGTAATCTTGGCATGCGCTTTGTTCGGCAAAACCGTTTTGACGCCTTCCCCTTGAAAACCTCCCCAGATACCGTTCAACTCGAGTGTCGGTCGGGTCCAAATTCGTTCCGGATTCGAAAAACCCGCTTCACCGAAAAGTTCGGTCACCCCGACCCGGTTCATCAACCCGGACTCATCAAAAGGGATACTGTCCATCTGGGCCTTCTCCGCATCGGAAAGTGCCCGCACGCTGTCGTAAAACCCCGCGATCAAAATCCGGCCATCTGAACCGCGCATGGAATTTAATATCTGAATCAAGGCATGAATGGGGTTTTGAACGGCCCCCCCATACATGCCGGAGTGCAAATCGGAATTGGCCCCGGTGACGTCCACCTGCAAACCACATAAACCGCGCAGTGAAAGTAGAAGACTCGGTTGATCTTCACTCCATTGCCCGCTGTCGGCGTTTAAGATTAAATCACAACCAAACAGCTCGCGATGGCTTTTTAGAAAATCAGGAATTTGAGGACTGCCGATTTCTTCCTGTCCTTCAAATAGAAACTTGATATTAACAGGTAGCGTGCCATCGGTCTGGAGCAATGCTTCGGCGGCAATAATCGGAATGAGCATATTGCCTTTGTTGTCGGAGGCTCCCCGGGCATAGATCCGTTCATTCCGAACTTCGGGTTCAAAGGGCGGAGTTGTCCAAAGTGCCAGCGGATCTGCCGGCTGAACATCGAAGTGACCGTAAATCAGGACCGTCGGCTTATCGGCTGCATGCAGCCACTGGCCGTAGACCACCGGATGCCCCCCGGTGGGCATGACCTCCACGGCATCCATACCGGCTTTTTGCAGCCGCTGCGCCACCCATTCGGCCGCCCGTTTGACAT
>JBAVYC010001061.1:0-2404 GCA_049698595.1 Desulfobacterales bacterium
ATGCGAAACCCAACAACGGCCGATTTCGGAACCGAACCCCAAAAGTTTCTTTTCCGATTAATCTGGCCGTCTTTTGGGCCAGCGGTTGCGCCCGTATGAAACTTCATGGAATGACGATTCATCCACATCCGGCAGAATGAATTATGGATGTTGCTCTCCGAGGCGTAGGCGTTACAACCCCTACGAGCCCGCTTCCAGCCCGTAGGCTTCATAGGCTTACAGGCCGGAGGGGAGGCTTCGCTCTGTCTTTCTTAAGATCGAAAGACTTCCTTTAATCTTCAATCTTCACTCGACAATATTCAATCTCGGTCATGGGTTGTGCTTTTGAAACACCACCCGGTCACCTTCCAGGCGTTGGCCCAGAAAACAGAAAAAGTTGGCATCGTCGCGTTCAGGGTAATCGAGGCGGCTGAATATCCGAAAGCGGCTCTCACGACGCTCGATGGTGCCGCGCAAGATGATCTCACCGCACTCGATCAGGTTGCGTATTTCCAGACAATGGGTCATTTCGTGGGGATTGGCAGCGCTTAACCGCATGTTCTGCTTTAGAAAGGCCAGCGAATCGATGCCCCGCTGAGCCATGCTACCGGAACGGTAGGCGATGTTGTAGTCGCTCATAACGTTTTGGATGAAGCTCTGGGCCTCCTGCCAGGTATCGCCATGGGCCTGGGCATTTACCCGGCTGCTGAAATCCAGCAAGGCATCCAAATTCCCGCCCGCCGGTACATGGGTCATTTGCCTGGCAAAGGCCGTCGCCGATTCCCCTGCCAAATGACCCATGGTCAGGGCTCCCGGGACCACACTTTGGGGTATCCCGCCGGCTTCGTCTCCGGCGGCGAACAAGCCCGGCAGGGAAGTCTGGCATCGGTTGTCGACGATGGGTCCACCGGCGGCAGCTGCAGAGTGTTCGGGTTCCAACGGCCACAGTTCGATTTTATGTTTGCGGAAATCGATACCGTATTGCCGATTTAAATGGTGGAAGCAGGAGCCCGAGCCTTCGTTGGCGATGGCCCAGTCTATATAATCCTGATCCTCCTGGCTGCCCCAGGACATATCGGCATAGATTGGCCCGCGGCCGGCTTTCAATTCACCCATGAAGGTCTTGTCGGTGCCGAAGGGCGTGGACGGTCCCTGCCATCTGCCCAGCTCATGGTTGCGGGGCCGAATCACCTCATCCCGACCATTGACGCCGATACCGCAGGGCTGGTAGGAGCCGCCGGGCAGGCCGCCGCCGCGCACCAGATTTTTGGAAGACCAGCGCCCGGGGATGGAAACGAATTCCATGTTGATCAATTCGGCACCAGCCCTGAACATGGCGGCTTTGCCGTCGCCGGTCAGCGCCGGCGGCATGCGCGTATTGAAGACCAGGCCTGAGAAGGTTTTATAAAGTCGATTGGGCCGGCCGGCGGCCATGATCACGGCTTTGGCCCGAAAGACGTGCAGATTTCCGTCCCGGGTGCCATAGCCCACCGCTCCGGCGATCTGGCCGTCATGGACCAGCAGATCGTTCACCATGACGCGATCCGCAATTTTGACACCGCGTTTGCGGACCTGTTCGGTGAGGACCCGCTTGACATCGCGGCCGTCGAAATGGAGGGTGTTGCGGCAGCTGTGGAGCTGGTATTGCAGGCGGTAGTTGCCCGGAAGAGTGGAATCGGCATAACGCATCTGCATTCCGAAATGTTCCAGATCCAGAATGCGGTCGTAAGCGGTAGCAGCGATATAGTGGATGATCTCTTTGTTGATCAGACCTTTGGCTAAATTTTGGATATGGTCCTCAACCAGATCATCCAGGCTGACGCCCTCGGCCTTTTGGACCTCGGGAAAATAGGCCCAGATATGGTCGGTGCCGGTGGCGGTGCAGCCGGAGCGCTGCGGGTTGGATTTGTCCACCAAAATAACACGGTCATTGAGTTCGCCAGCCCGAATGGCTGCCATGCATCCGGCCAATCCGCCGCCCACCACACAGATGTCACAGGTATGTTCGACGATGTTAAATTTCGGCATGTTTTTCTCCTGTTTTAGGGTTCGGTGACCGAGCGTGAAAACGCAGCAGCTCTTCGCAGGGCGTCGGCTTCGTCGGGGCCCGGTTCTCCGTAGTTGGCAGGCGAGGGCACGATGCGCATTTGCAGGGGTAGCCGCAAGGCAACGGCTTCCACGGGGCAGTCCAGAACGCAAGCCCCGCAATACCAGCATTCATCCGGATAAGCGACGGTCGGAATTTCATCCTCCCGGAAGCCGAATACGTCCTGGGGGCAGATATCGTAACAGGTGCCGCAGCAATGACAGAGGTCTTGATTAATAATGGGCGCCATGACGTTATTCCTTTAATCTTTGTTGATTGTGGATAAAGGTCTCCAGACGCTGAATGCCTTCGGATACTTCCGCTTCAGCGGCGCACACC
>JBAVYC010001062.1:0-1924 GCA_049698595.1 Desulfobacterales bacterium
TCATCGTGGTCATACCTCTTTATCAAGATCGACGGAAAGCACAGCGACAGGAATGATGGAAAAATGGAAAGTTGGGATTAAAAACGGATGATGATCTGACTTTAATTTCTGATCAATAGCGACTAAATAAAATAGATCTCATTCCATCAAACCAGTATTCCAAAATTCCATTGTTCCATCATTCCAATTGTGTGTGGAACAAAGTAAATTGAAGTATTAATTGAAAGAGGTAGTTTCAAATTGCCTCGAAAGGAAAAAACCATGACCTACCCCAGTGTTTATCCAACCGGGGCCACCGTCTACCAGCCGGACCAGTGCTGGAACGGGTATACCATCTTTCAGGCCAAAGAACTCGGCGCCCTGTTGATCGACATGAATGGTCGCGAGGTTCGCCTCTGGAAAGGTTTTCACGGGTTCCCCAATAAACTTTTTCCAGACGGCCATGTGCTGGGCCATAGCGGCGAACGCAACACCAACTATGGCGTACAGGACTATCGCGACCTGATTCAAGTGGACTGGGACGGCAACATCGTTTGGAAATTCAACGCCTATGAGTTTATTGAAGATTTCGGCGACGAGCCCCAGTGGATGGCCCGCGTCCATCATGACTACCAGCGCGCGGGGAACCCGGTCGGTTACTACGCTCCCGGTATGGCCCCGGCGATAGACGGCGGCAACACGCTCTTGCTGGGCCACAAAAACCTGACCTGCAAGGATATTTCCGACAAACCCCTGTTGGACGATGTTATTTACGAGGTAACCTGGGACGGTGATCTGGTATGGGAGTGGGTCTGCAGCGAACACTTCGCCGAATTTGGTTTTCGTGAAGAGGCTAAAAATATTTTAAGCCGCGATCCCAACATACGTCCGGTCGCCGGCGGCATGGGTGACTGGATGCACCTCAATTGCATGTCCACCCTGGGTCCCAACCGCTGGCATGCGGCCGGCGACGTGCGCTTCCATCCCGACAACATTATCACCGGCGGCCGCGAAACCAATATCATATTCATCATCAGCAAAGAAACCGGCCGGGTGGTCTGGAAGGTCGGTCCGAATTACGACGAAACCTCGCAGCAGAAAGAATTGGGATGGATAATCGGCCAGCACCACGCCCATCTGATCCCCAAAGGGCTGCCGGGTGAAGGCCATATTCTGGTCTTTGACAACGGCGGTTGGGCCGGATACGGTGCTCCCAACCCGGGCAGTCCAACCGGTGCGAAAAATGCACTGCGGGATTATTCCAGGGTACTGGAGTTTGACCCGCTTTCCCTTGAAATCATCTGGCAGTATACGCCGGCCGAAGCAGGCCTTGTCCACCCGACGGACAGCAATCGGTTTTACAGCCCCTTTATCAGCAGCGCCCAGCGTCTGCAAAACGGCAACACCTTAATTGCCGAAGGCAGTGGCGGTCGCATCATTGAGGTCACTGCCGATCACCGGATTGTCTGGGAGTACATCAGCCCGTACTGGGGTGACCAGTTTAAAATGAACATGGTGTACCGGGCCTACAGGGTGCCCTATGAATGGGTCCCGCAGCTGGATCAACCCCGCGAAACTGCCATCGAGCCCATCGACGTGACCACCTTTCGCGTACCGGGGGCGGCAGCGGGTGGTGCCGAAGCCGAGGTTGCCGTTGAAGGCACCCTGCCCTACCAGTCGTCTTCGGCGCTGTGTGTGTTATCCGACACCGATGGGGCGGACTAACGGGGTACGGGTTACGCGTTGCGAGTTACGCGTTGCGAGTTGCGCGATGCGGGTTGCGCGATGCGGGTTGCGCGATGCGGGTTGCGGGTAAAAATGGCATAGAGCATAGGGCACATAGAAGAATGCGGAAGTCGGAATGCAGCCTAAGCCTCGGAGGGAAGTCGAAAAAAAAGACATCGGGTATCGGATATTCATGGTTGATTAGTTGACAGAGTTGATT
>JBAVYC010001063.1:0-6776 GCA_049698595.1 Desulfobacterales bacterium
GCCCAGTTCCAACAGAAATGCTTCAAGTTTGTCGATAAGTTGATCTTCCAGATGGGATTCACTCATCACTACTTTGGGCCTGAGTCCGAGAAACTCAAAAACGTAAGGGTCGCGGATTGCCAACTTCGGCTCATCTTTCTCGGCGCTTTGTTGTGCCAATTCAGAAAGTTTCTGTTTATTGCGCGACAGACCGGAACGCTCAAAATAGAGGCTGGCAATCTGGCGTTTCAGTTCCCGAACCGACCAGTTGCCCCGGATGCATTCCACTTCGTAAAAAGCGCGCTTGGTGGCTTCATCAAGCGCGATCAACTCAACTAAATGCGTAAAGGAAAGTCTGGAGATAAGCGTATTTCCACCGATCTGGAATGTGCGAGACATTTGGGAGTCACTGACTCCCGAATTTTCTCTCAGGAGGAGTCGTGAGCTGAATTCGGGAGTCAACGCGTCCCGAATTTGTGGGTAAACAGAATAGAACAGCCGGTATCGGCGTAGTTCCCGAGCGCCGCTTCGGGGAATACCGATTCGGCGCAATTCTTCGGAAAGACGATCCAGCAATGACTCCCCATATTGCGCCCGATCTGCCCCATGTTGTTCATACTCCCGTATGTATAATCCAATCAACCAATTGCGAAGCGTCAGGCTGGTATTGACCGCACGGCATGCCTGATCAGAAAGCTGGTCATGAATTTGTTGAATGGCATCAACCAGCTTTTTGAAATTCATCTTGTCTGCATCCGGTTTCATTATGAATCCCTACTCCAGCACGATGCGCACCTTGCCGTGCTCTTTGCCGTTGGTGAGTTCGTCCAAATATTCCTCGAACCGCTTCTTCATTTTCGCTGGAGAAAAAAATAGCGATCGCCTTTTATTTTATTACTATTCTATTCTTAACATGGTTAAGCCGACTCTTCAATCAGCTTCCAGAGGATATTGGTTGCGGTCGCCAGGTGACTGTAATGCTGCATCTCAGCCGATCTCCTATCGCTCCAGTTCTTGTAGGTTGGAAATTCACTATAAATTTAATCATCCGCCGGTGCTTCGATCTAACAAATTTCTTCAGCTTTAAGGAACAATTAACAAATTCATCAGAAAATGAAGGAACGACATGTGGGATTTCAAAATATCTCGCGGCAGGTATATAGATTGGCGCGCAATGTCAAGCAAAACTTATAAAACCGCATTACAGTTAGAACAAATCAAAAAAGGATTGACCAAAACCAGGCAACAAAACCAATAAACACAGGAGATAATCATGAGCCATTTTATCATCACTGCGATAATAGCATTGGCAGCAGCAAAGGCAAAAACCCAAGACAAAGACAGTTTGACCAAACCGAAGTGCAGGGAAAAATCTGAAGGCAAGCCAAGGGTTGCCAATACAAGGGCAAACCATGCAAACTATGAATCCCATCTTTACAAAGGACAAATCCCAGTACCGTTAACTCCGGTTGTATAGTAAAAAAATGGAACCTATGTGAAATATTGAAATATATACCTTGCCCGCAAATCCGTGCAGAAATTGTTTAACTGCCGTCAAAGGATATCACCACAAAAAATAGGGCGAACCCTGTATTTATTAAAATAAAACACCTTATTCGACAGGGCTGCGATCAATCGATGCGGACCTTAAGAGGAAAGCCTTTGCAGTTGGTGCCGGTCCTGGAAGCTTTGATCTTTGACATTTAAATCCGTAAGGATGGTATCAAGCAGCGCAATCATGTCTTCACCGGTCCAGTCATCCTTCGGCACCAGGTGCGCGACCCCTGATTCCAACGCTGCCGCCCTATATTCCGGTAAATCATAGCTCGTTAACATAACAATAATAATTTCAGGATGATCGATTTTAATCTGACGGGCTAAATCGAGGCCGCTTTCTGAAGGCAGGTGGATCTCGAGAAAAATCAAATTCGGACCGAAGCCTTGTACTATTTCCAAACCCTTAGTGCCGTCAGAGGCCTGCTGGATATCAACGAACGGAAACCGGTTAACCAGAACTTTTTTCAACGATCGGCGGAAGGGATCGTTTGGATCGACAATCAATATTTTATACATTTGGGGGTACCCCGTGATTTGGCTGTCGGTATGTATCGAAGAAAGCTGGTCAGAGAATTCGGTGTAGACTTAGGTTCGATGAAGATGTTCATACTCAACTCAAAGTTCGATAACGTTGTTTACTAAAAAATGGCGGCATGATAAATAAAGTGAACACTGTATATTTGGCATAATTTGGCAGTATTTTCCGTTTGTTCCATGCGAGCACCGGTACCACAAGGGGGAGAGGGTGGAAAATAAATTGCGTATTGTGCTGGCCGATGACCACACCATCCTGAGAGAGGGCCTGCGGGCCCTACTGTCGGCCGATCCAAATTTCGACATCGTCGGTGAGGCCAAAGACGGCCGGGAAGCGGTTCGTTGCGTTGAGAAATTGGAGCCAAACCTTTTACTGATGGATCTTTCCATGCCGAGGATGAGCGGAATAGATGCGATCAGTGAGATCAAAAGACGTTATTCCGAAACAAAGATCATTGCTCTGACCGTCCATAAAACTGAGGAATATCTTCTGACCACACTTCAGGCCGGTGTAGACGGCTATGTCCTCAAGGACGCCACCCATGACGAACTGGTCATGGCTATCCATAATGTGATGGCAGGCAAGCGTTACCTGAGTCCCGGAATATCGGGAAAGGTCATCGAAGGCTATCTGGAGGGCAAAGAAGACAGCCAGTCCGGCTCTTCCTGGCAGAAGCTGTCCCAGCGTGAGCGGGAGGTGTTGAAGTTGATTGCCGAAGGCTATAAGAATAAAGAGATTGCTGAAGATCTTTGCATCAGCTTAAAAACCGTTGAGAAACATCGCGCCAATCTGATGAAAAAGCTCGATCTTCACAACGCCGCGGGGTTGACGGTTTATGCCGTGGATAAAGGGCTGGTCAGCAGATAAAATTGGAAATTTTATCTGCTTACGATTTGGGATTTAGGATATCGGATTTTGGATTGTCTTGATTAGAATGTTACAATTTAAGAATTTATTTTTCTCAGTTTAGCTGTTTTTAGGGACGCTACGACAATAGCTAAAATCTCCATTCTGAACAATCTGATATCCCAAATCCAAAATCCAAAATCGTTTACGTCTCCCACACCACCCGAATAACCGTTCCTTCACCAACAGTGGACACTAAATCGAAAGCAGCTCCCGAAAGTTCAGCTCGCTCGCGCATGCTCGCCAATCCGAATCCCCGTTGGGAGGGCTTTAAGGATATGGTTTTTACCAGATCAAATCCCACCCCGTTATCCTGAATCTTAAGCTCGATCCCGCAGTCGGATTTCTCCAACGTCAAAAGGACCCGATCGGCACGGCTGTGGTTGGCGACATTATTCAAGGCTTCCTGCAAAATCCGGTATATCACCGTTTTCAGAAGGGACGGTATGTCTTTTTCCTGAATCTGGATCGTTCGTTCAATCCGAATTCGGGCGTAAATATCTTGAAATTCACGGCAAAACCAGTTGATGGTCGCTAAAATTCCCAGATCGTCGAGGATGGAAGGACGCAGATCTTTGACAATCCTGCGCACTTCCTCGATGGTTTTTTGAGTCAGGGGAATGACGGCTTCCAGGGATTTTAACTCTGAATGATCTGCCTCATTGCGTAGCTGCCTTAAAGAATTTTCCACACTGAACTTAATGGCACTTAAGGCCTGTCCGATGCCGTCATGCAGCTCTCGGGCAATTCGCTTTCTTTCTTTTTCTTCGGCCGACAGCAGCTGGTTGGAAAGGATCCGCAATTCCTTGCCCGATTCCCGCAGGGCCTGCTCGGCCTCGCGGCGTTTGGTCATATCCGAAACGATCCCGGAAATAGCAAGGCCGTCTTTAAAATTAATCAGCGATAAACTGCGCATCACCCAGATCGTGTCCCCGTTTTTTTTAAACCCCGGATTTCGTACTCGGACGGAACCTTTTCGCCGTTTAACCGTTTGGCCCTCATTTCTTTGATCACAGCACGGTCTTCAGGATGAACCAGCTCCAGGGATGGCATCCCGATCAATTCGTCTTTTTCGTATCCGTAAATGGCGGCAAACTTGTCGTTGGCAAATTCTATGATGCCATCCTTAATGATATAAACTCCGATCAAGGCGTCCTCGACCAGGGTGCTGTATTTTTGTTCCGATTCCTTCAGGGCTGCTTCGGCATACTCGCATTCAAATATCTGGCGGCGTAATTTTTGGTTGATCTGCTCCAGTTCGGCGGTACGCTCCGCCACCCGCCGCTCGAGCTCGTCCTGGGTCTTGCGCAACGCTTCTTCCGCCTTTTTGCGATCGGTGATTTCTTTGATCACGGTGAGAAATTGTTCTGATTGGCCCTGGCCGTTTTGGCAGGCGACACTTTCCAGTTGGACCCAACTGGGGTGTTCGTGATGGTTGAAAAGTTGCACGTCACACGACTGAATGGCGCGGGTGTTAAAAAGTTGCAGGCTGTGCGACTCGAAAGTTTTTTTAGATTCCGGAGAGATAAATTGAGAAAACGGTTTATTCAACAACCCGCTCCTGTCTGTCCCCAGGAGCAGTGCTCCATTTGAATTCGCCGCGAGGATGACGCCGGCCCGGTTAAGTGTGAAATAACCCACCGGAGCAAACTGAAAAAAGTCCGCATACCGTCGCCGGGAGCTTATCGAATTGGTAGGGGCTTCAGGATGTTTCGGAGCTTGCGAGTCCGAGTGCGGTGAACTTTTGCCATCTTTCATGACGAACCTCCAGAGAGAGCCGATGTTTTTACAGGCGGTATCGCTGAACCAATTTGATGGATAATCTACCTGCCTCATTAATTGCTATAATTCTCAACAATTTGCAATATTTTTCGCAATTGGTGTGCTTCTATTTACAAAAATTGAGCGGCCATTATATTCTATCTAATGTTAGTTTGAATTCATCATGTTTGTGAGGATTGGGTAAGATGAGCATCAAAGGTCAATTGGATGCCGCCATGGCAATCATCAAAAGATTGGGAGGAAAAGTGAACACATCTGGAATGGAAAGGAGGATCAAAATGTGAGCTTTTCAGACAAGCAAGCGCTGATTATTGGAGGTAGCAGTGGAATGGGGCTGGAGACCGCCAGGCTGCTGGTCCACGCAGGTGCTTCTGTGGCGATAGTTGGCCGCAGCCTGGAGAAGCTGAAGACTGCACGTGAAACCTTCGATGTTCCCGGTAAGGATTCAATGATTTTCACCCGATTGGCCGGATCGGAGAACCCAGGGATGTGGCATCCACAATTGTCTTTTTGCTTTCCGACGAGGCCGGTTGGATCACGGGGGCGATTTGGAACGTGGACGGCGGGGTGCTGGCCGGCCGGAATCAGTAGGCGACGAAGCGCCAATTCAATAGGGCAGTAAAAACGATTGACAAGCCGGTTTTTATGTGAAGAGTATGGAAAAATCCAGAGGATAATTTTATGTCAAGGCTATCCCATTTATGATCAATGGTCATAAGACCTGGTCCAGTCCTCTAACGACAAATGGTGTTTGACCTTATAAAAAGCTTGGTCGTTCGTGACTAGAACGGCACCAATGGCAACCGAATGGGCGGCTATCAGCATATCCATCGTTCCAAGGGGTGTCCCCTCACTTTCACAAGAGGTGCGTAACCGAGCATATGCCTCGGCTGCGTCTGAGTCCCAAGGCATAATATCAACGCGAATTAAAAACTCTTTGACCGCTATCGGGAGCTGCTTGGCCTCCGGTTTCCTGGCCACGCCGCGAAGCAATTCTGCTTGCGTAATTGATGAAATGCATATACTTGCCATCGGCACTTTACGCAAGTGCTCTCTGACAACTACAGGTTCACCTTTAATAATGTAGCTGGCGGTGTTTGTATCCAGCATATAAAGCTGCATCCAATCCTCCATCAAAACAAATCCCGGTCCGGCGGTAGCTCGTTGTCACGATCATCCATAAAACCTTCCGGTATTTCAACGGTTTCCATCAATTTGAAAAAATCATCCCAAGATCCCGGTTTACGCGAAAGAATGATATCGCCGGTTACAGGATCTTTTCGGATGAAAACCTCTTCGCAGTCGAATCGGAAAACCGCCGGCAACCGCACCGCTTGGCTACGGCCATTCATAAATAGTTTGGCAGTATGACGCATCGTTTTTACCTCTTTTAATCAGTGAAACCTTCCAGCTTGAAATTCATGCATATATCAAAATATATATCACGATTTGTAATATATCAAGATATATCTTTAAGTAAATTTCGAGTACCACGAGGATTCGTGGTACCCCAAATCGGCCTTTGAATTCTTTCTTATTGGGAGATCATCTCTATGTGAGGGGCTGGAAGATGGTTATTTGGAAAAAGCAAGTTTCAAATTTTATTCAACTATCATCGACGAACTGTAAGCGCATTTCGAAACCAGGGATAAGACCACACGCTCGCAGCGACTCCGCAAATGCCCGGCGGTAAGATGGTAACCGTTCAGGGGGTCAATGTTCAGCGTTCCCGGTTCATGTAGACTGTGCTCCGTTGATTGGATACGTCTGCCATCAACGTTGACATTTAATGCAAATTTTGTTGCATTTGCGGATGCATCGACTGATCTTGAGCCACAGCATTACCATTTCAAACTGCAATAACCGCGATCACCAACACCAATGTTATCAATAATGCTCCTTTTCTCATTTTTCGTCTCCTTTCTTTTTCACAAAATAACGGACTGCCTTGATTATTTTTTTTATTAAAATCAGGTTTCAGCCCAGCTGCTAGCCAAAAAAAACGGCCAGTCTGATC
>JBAVYC010001064.1:0-3738 GCA_049698595.1 Desulfobacterales bacterium
CCCCGGCCCCTTCCAGGGGCCATCCTCATACCCCCAGCTCTGCTGGTGGGCGCTGATTTGATGAACCTATACTTAACCTTATAGACCATAGGCCTGTAGTATTTTATATGCCGGATGACAGGGAGACGGTATGATCAACTTGAAAAGCTGGGATTGGGAATCCTCCGAAAAGATGATTCCTTTTGCTGACTGGCAGGGCAACTTTGAGTGGGTGGAGGAGCCTTATGCCAGCCCCGACGGCGAGAAAATCGCCGCCATTGTGAATGTGGCCGAAGGTGAATTTAAGGTCTGTGTCAACGGTGAAAGCTGGGAAAATACCTTCGATAAAATATGGTATCTGCGCTTCGCCCCCGACGGCCGGCTGACCGCTATCGTATCTGAGATGGGTGAGTGGACCGTGGCCGTGGATGGCGCCGCCTGGGAAAATAAGTTTGGTTATGCCTGGAACACACTCTTCAGCCATGACGGTCGGCATATCGCCGTGGCGGTCCAGCAGGATATGGCCTACGCTATGGCCATCGATGATGAGCCCTGGGGCCAAACCTACGGGAACATGACGAATCCGACGCTCAGTGCCGATGGCACCAAAACGGCAGCCACGGTTCAGGTGGAGAGTTTCGCGGAAGGGGAGATTTATAAATTTCAGGAAGGTGCCTATACGGCGGCCTTAAACGGCAACGCCTGGGAGACGAAGTTTGTCAATGTCTGGAAGATGGCCATCAGCCCGGACGGTGAAAAATTGGCGGCTGAAGTCCGGCTGAACCTATATGATTACACCATTGCGGTAAATGGGCATGCCTGGCAGAAAACTTTCGATTGTGTCTGGGAGCCGATTTTCAATCCCCGCAGCAATAGTGTCCTTGCGCCGGTGAGGACTGGGGGTGCCTGGACGCTGGCCGAAGACGGCAATCTTATCTGGGATCGGCGTTTTGGGCAGCTGTGGCATCCTGTGTTCAGCCCGGACGGCAGTAAGCTGGCGGCGATCGTATCTCCTAAATACGGTAAGTGGACGCTTGCCGTCGATGGTCAACCCTGGTCTGTGACGTTTAAAGATCTGGTAACCGATGCGGTCTTCAGCCCGGACGGCAAGCGGGTCGCGGCCCTGGCCAAAGAAGGGCAAAAATGGCTGATTGCGGTAGACGGTTCTCCCTGGAAGAATACATTCGGCATGGCTTTCAGACCGGTATTCAGCCCGAACGGCGAATATCTGGCGGCCAGGGTCGAAAAGAACGGCAAATATACCATCGCTTTAAACGACCGGTTGTGGTCGCGCCAATGCGAAGCAGCCTGGGATCCGGTATTCAGCCCCGAGGGCGACAAAATATTATTGCGCACTGTTGAAGAGGGCACCTATTATCGCAGGGTATTGCCGGTAACCGATTTGTTCAAATAATAAAGCTGGTTCCGGTTCGAAAATCTTTGCGGAGCCTGAAATCTTTGTTTATATATAAATAAATTCGAATATCGAAATTCGAAACTCGAAAAAAATTTTAATGACCGAAATTTTAATGATCAAAACATAAAACTGAAGTTCTACAGCGCTTCTGTTTTGAATTTTGAGCATTGGGATTTTGATATTGTTTCGGATTTCGGATTTTAGTGATGATTTTAAGGTGCTTAGCTTTCAAAATGGCAGTCAATATATGGTTCCTGTCTGTCATGGTTAAATGTGGAAATAGGGGGAAACAATGCACGGTCTGTATAACTTTGTGAGCGGTCCTCTGGCGTGGGTGGCGTTTTTCATTTTCATTGTTGGAAGTCTTTACCGGTTGATTCATTTGATTGTGCTGGTGCATAAAAAAGAGCCATTTATCTACACCTATATGAGCTGGAAGTATAGTTTGCGCTCCATTTTGCACTGGCTGATCCCTTTTGGCACGACGAACTGGCGCAGACATCCGGTGTTGACCTTGGTAACCTTTGCCTTCCATATCTGCCTGTTTGTGACCCCTGTCTTTCTTCTCGCGCATGTGATTTTATGGGATGAAGCATTCAATGTGAGCTGGTGGTCTCTGCCCGATGGGGCGGCAATTTTTATGACATTGATTGTCATCGGCGGTTGTGTTTTTTTTCTGGTCCGCCGGCTGAAGTCCCCCGAGGTGCAGTATGTCACTTCAGCTTCCGATTATGTCATCCTGGCAATAGTGGCGGCGCCCTTTATCACCGGTTTTCTGGCCTATTACCAGTGGTTCGGCTATCAAACGGTTACGATCCTGCACATCCTTGCCGGTGAAATCATGCTGATCGCCATTCCTTTTACCCGCTTGAGCCACATGATGATTTCACCACTGACCCGGGCCTATATGGGTTCGGAATTCGGCGGGGTCAGACATGCCAAGGACTGGTAGCATAAAATGAATTGAATATTGAAGAATGAAGATTGAATATTTAGGGTTCGCCTGCGGCGGATCGGTTTTAAGAAAATGAGGGCTTGGTTCTAATATCGGCCACGGCTTATTCGTAGGTTGGGTTGAGCATCCCGATATCTTTTGTTGGGTTTCGTTCCTCTACCCAACCTACTTGCCAGCCATTTTTGTGCTATCAGTGAAACCCAACAAAATGGCCGAAGATTGAATTATCCCCGAAAATGACCATGAATCAAGAAGGAGCGACACGCTGCGCAAGCGACATCTATAAAAATATAATAGCCGATATTCGATGGTTAATTCCGACTCGTCCGTGTTAGGAGAATCCGATTATGGCGGAAGCGGCAAAAAATGAAGAAAAAAAAGTAATTGACGAAGGCCTGGAGCGGGGAGCGGCCAAGCTCACCGAAGATCGCATCGCAACAGTGATCAACCGGGTGATAAAAGGGGAGACCGGCGCGCGCCTGAAAGCCTATGTGGAGACCTGCATTCACTGCGGTCTGTGCTCGGAGGCGTGCCACTATTATCTATCCCACGACAATGATCCGCGCTATTCACCGGTGGGCAAGGTCAAACAGACCCTGTGGGAAATGCTGAAAAAGAAGGGCAAGGTTAATCCGGAATTCATCAAAAGAGCCTCTGAGATAGCTTCCACGGAGTGCAATGCCTGCAAGCGTTGTGCGATGTACTGTCCCTTTGGAATCGACATTGCCTACCTGATGCTGGTGGTGCGCCGGATTTGTCATCTGCTGGGCGTAACCCCCCTTTATATCCAGGACACCGCCCACAGCCACGCTGCAACCATGAATCAGATGTGGGTCAAGGATGATGAGTGGATCGATACCCTTCAATGGCAGGAAGAAGAGGCCCAGGCCGAAATTCCAACCCTGAGGATTCCCCTTGAAAAAGAAGGGGCCGACATCATGTATTCGGTTATCGGACCGGAGCCCAAGTTTCAGGCCCAGTTGCTGTACCAGGCAGCCGTGATTATGGATGTGGCCGGGGTCAACTGGACCATGCCGGCCACCCCGGGCTGGGACAACAGCGACATGGCCATGTACACCGGCGACAATGAGATTATGGGACGCGTCAAACGCGAGCATTTTGAAACCGCCGCCAGGCTGAAGGTGAAACGGATCGTGATGGGCGAATGCGGTCATGCGTTTCGTTCGGTGTATGACATGGGCAACCGCTGGCTGGGTTGGCGCATGCCGCCCATCCCGATTGTACATGCGATTCAATTTTATTATGAATTGTTAAAGGAAGGTAAAATAAAAATTACGCAGAAATATCCGACTCCGGTGACGTTGCACGATCCGTGCAATGTGATTCGGGGCGGGGGCTTGATGGATATGTCACGCTATGTGATCAA
>JBAVYC010001065.1:0-2138 GCA_049698595.1 Desulfobacterales bacterium
TTCTGCCTGGACACCGCAACCGCCTGCGGCTTTAAAATCCCGGAGATCAAAAAGGTCGATCTGCCGGGCTTTGGCTGCCTTCACAATGGCTTTGCCCAGGGGGTGTTCGGAGCCTTTCTCAACCGAAGCGGCCAGCTTCAAAAGATCGTCTTGGGTTTCAAATTGGGGGTTAAGCGGTATGATATCGGCCACGGCGGGTTTTCCCAGGGTGATGGTTCCGGTTTTATCCAGCACAATGGTATCGAGTTTGGTGGCCGTCTCTAAGGCCTCGCTGCTTTTAAACAGGATGCCCTTTTCCGCACCTTTGCCGGTTCCGGCCATGATTGCCGTGGGTGTGGCCAGTCCCAGGGCACAGGGACAGGCGATTACCAGAACGGCAACCAGCCGTATCATGGCGGGTACGAATTCACCGGTTAGCCCCCACCACAGAAAAAAGACCAAAAACGCGATCGCGATGATCGCAGGTACGAATACAGCGGCCACCTTGTCGGCCAAAGCCTGGATGGGCGCTTTGCTGCCCTGAGCTTCTTGAACCAGTCGGATGATCTGGGCCAGGGCGGTTTCTTTTCCGACCCGGGTGGCACTAAACCTCAAGAGGCCTTGACCGTTGATGGTCCCCCCCACCACCATGTCCCCGGGTTGTTTGTCCACCGGCAAGGGTTCACCACTGAGCATGGACTCATCGACCGCCGAGCGGCCATCGAGCACCAGGCCGTCGACCGGAATCCGTTCCCCCGGGCGGACAATCACGGTATTGCTGACCTTGACCCGGGTCAAGGGAATTTCTATTTCAATATCGTTTTCCAGGATCGTTGCGGTTTTAGGGCTCAGACCGATCAATCTGCGAATGGCGCCACCGGTGCGGCCCTTGGTGCGGGACTCGAGCATTTTCCCCATTTTGATCAGGGTTATGATAACCGCGGAGGTTTCGAAATAGACATGTGCACCTGCGGAAGGGAAAAAAAGCACCGCCAATGAATACGCATAGGCCACTGAAGATCCCATGGCCACCAATACGTCCATATTGGCGCTTTTGTTTTTAAGGCTTTTTATGCCACCGACATAATAATCCCAGCCGGTATAGAACTGTACCGGGGAGGCCAAACCCAAAAAGAGCCAGTTGACCCAGGGCGCATGGCTCCACTGCCCGATGAGGCCAAAATCGCGACCCATGCTCAAAACGAAAAGCGGCAGAGCAAACAGGACCCCGACGGCAAACTTACGGGTTTGATCTTTGATTTCCGCATCACGTGCCTTTTGCTCGGCATCTTCTGGGTCCAGACCATCTTCTGGTGGTATCGCACCGAAGCCCGCTTTTTCAATGGCGCCGACGATTTCATCCAGGTTTAAAACACCGGGGATATATTCCACCGACACCCGTTCGGTGGCAAAATTTACAGCGGCGTTCACGACCCCAGCCGTTTTTTTGTTCAACGCCCGTTCGATGTTGGCAGCGCAGTTGGCGCAGGTCATGCCGGTTACCGGCATTTCAATTTTGGCCGTGGTGACGCCGAATCCCGAATGGTGGATTTTTGCGACGACATCCCGCAATTGGAGCTGTTGCGGGTCAAAGGAAACCGCTGCGTTTTCAGCCGCAAAATTGACGCTGGCTTCGGCCACACCTTTAAGTTTTTTTACACCGCGTTCGATGTTGGCGGCGCAATTGGCACAGGTCATGCCGGTAATGGGCAATGTGAGTTTTTGTTCTGTCATCATCCGGCCGGATAATTGATTTCTTTCAGCGTCGCCTTGATTTTGTCCTCGGTGATCGGTGCTTCCCATTCGACGTCGATGCTCTTGGCCTCCGGGTTGCCCGCCACCAATTTTATGCCATCCAATTCAATCAGTTCATTTTTAATGGCCATCACGCAGTGTCCACAGGAAATATTCGGGATTGAAAAGGTCATTTTTTCCATACGTTCATTCTCCTTCACCTTCAAGTATTTGTGAATCTTCCACCGGATCGCTATTTGTATACTAATATAGTGTGGAATCGAGGCATGTCAATTTATAGCGCATTGCTATCTTTTCGAAATCGGCGGATGTTAAGATTTGACCAAAGCGTTAGCCGTGTTGGCTGTTTTGCGTGTAAACGTCCAGGCAGTCTTTTACGATCTGCAAAACCTGATGTTGACTGT
>JBAVYC010001066.1:0-4669 GCA_049698595.1 Desulfobacterales bacterium
AGCCCCATTTCTTGAGCCTTGGCAAGATCCTTTTGATTTTCCGCTTTAATCAAAGCGGCTTCTTTTTCCAAACCTGCGGCGATGGATAACAAGGCCGTATTTTTTTGATCGGTGGAAATCCGAACCAGTTTACGCGCCGCCTCTCTGGCCGCTATTGCCATGTCTCTAATGCTTTCTTCTATGGTCATCGCATTTGCTCACTGTTTAGGATTATTAACCCCATAGACCTTTAAAAAATATCAAATAACAAAACACAAACACCAAACAAATTACAATGACCGAATTTCAAAATTCCAAACAATTGGTGTTTGATCTTATAAGGCACCTATACATCAGAACCGGCCGTAATGGCAAGATTATCCCGGTGAATAACCTCGTCATAGGATTTGTGGCCCAGCACCTGTTTTATGTGGTTGGACTTCAGGCCCATGATCCTTTGAATATCAGTCGAGCTGTAGTTTACCAGCCCGATTCCTAAAGTTTCATCGTTCCGGTTCTGAAATTCTACCGCGGCACCAACCCCAAATTCATCTTGCACCGCGATAATACCGCTGGGCAGCAGACTTTTCCCATTTTTTAAAAGGGCCTTCACCGCGCCATCATCTATCTTGATGATCCCCTTGGGCTTTAACGAAAAGGCAATCCAGCATTTGCGACTGGCCAGCTTTTGTTTTTTGGGGATAAAATAAGTCCCATGTTTTTGCCCGGCGAACAGTTTGAGCAAAATATTGGGCAGGTCACCTCTGGCAATCACCATTGGGACCCCGGCCGAATTAACTTTTCTGGCCGCTTTAATCTTGCTGATCATGCCGCCGGTTCCCAGCGCGCCGGGAATATCACCGGCCAATTTTTCAGTTTCCTTACTTATGGTGGAAACGGTGGATATCAATTCCGCTTCCGGGCAAACCCGCGGATCTTTTGTGTATAGGCCGTCAATGTCAGTAAGGTTGATCAGCACATCCGCATCCATCAGCAGGGTAATCATGGCGGCAAGATTGTCGTTGTCGCCGAGTTTGATTTCTTCCACCCAGACGGTATCATTTTCATTAATGATCGGAACCACTTTCCAGGACAACAGCGTACACAGGGTGTTGCGGGCGTTTAAGTATCGTTTTCGACTGGAGAGATCTTCGCTGGTAAGAAGAATCTGGGCAACTTTGCGGTGATAGCGGCCAAAGGCTTTTTCATATTCCATCATCAGGCCGGCCTGCCCGATGGCCGCCACTGCCTGGCGTTTGGGAAGTTCATCGGGTCTGGCGGCCAGGCCAATTTTTTTTAGGCCCGAGGCCATGGCCCCGGAGGACACCAGAATCACTTCCAGGCCACTTTCGATCAATCGACAGATTTGGCGGCCGATTGACCGTATGGCTTTTAAATTCAGGCCGTTGTCTTCGGTCAAGACATTGCTGCCGACTTTAACAACGACCCGTTTCGTGCGTCCAATACTCAAGCTACTGTTCATCGCTATGCAATTGGTCCAATTTTTCAATTATCTTTGATATCAGCTGTTCAACGCCTTTCCGGGTAACGGCGGAAATTAAAAAAACTTCCCGATCCTTGAGCAGTGGCTGAAGTATTTTGGCCGTCCGGTCCGTTTCGGGTAAATCCATCTTGTTTAGAACCAGAATCTGGGGTTTTTCCGCCAGCTGCGGGCTATAGCCGGCCAGTTCTGCATTGATGGTCTCATATCCCGCTAAAGGGTCCTGGGGATCGATGGCCGCAGTATCCATAAGGTGAACCAGGAGATGGGTACGTTCGATATGGCGCAAAAAGCGGATGCCAAGACCGGCTCCTTTGTGGGCACCTTCGATCAATCCAGGTATATCGGCCACCACAAACGGTTCTCCCCAGCCGGTCTGAACCACACCGAGATTCGGGATCAGGGTGGTAAAGGGATACGCTGCAATTTTTGGGGTTGCTGAAGAAATGACACTGATCAGGGTGGATTTTCCGGCGTTGGGCAGACCGATAAGCCCCACATCGGCGATGAGTTTGAGTTCGAGCTTGAGTTTCAGAAATTGGCCGGATACGCCGGGTTGAGCAAACCGCGGGGCACGGTGGGTGGAAGTTTTAAATCGACAATTGCCCTGGCCTCCCCGGCCGCCGGCGGCAACGATGAACGCTTCGCCGGGTTGGCTGAAATCTTTCAGAAGGTCATCGGTCTCGGCATCTTTGATAAGCGTTCCCGGCGGGATTTCGATGATAAGGTCTTCACCGTTTTTGCCGGTCTTTCTTTTACCCTGGCCGTGGCCGCCATTTTTTGCTTTGAACTCGCGTTTAAATCGAAATTGATATAAGGTCCGTCGCTGCGATGTGCTTTTTAGAATAACATCACCGCCCTTGCCCCCATCGCCGCCATCCGGCCCGCCGCGCGGTATGAATTTTTCACGCCTGAAACTCACACATCCACGGCCGCCGTTTCCGGACTGAACGGTAATGAATGCTTCGTCAAAAAATTTCACACTGCATAAACGCTGACTTTTTTATGCGCGCGTCCCTTTCTTTCATAGGAAACGGTGCCGTCTATTTTTGCATACAGGGTATAATCCTTACCCAAACCAACGTTTTCACCGGGATGGATCCTGGTACCCAGTTGGCGCACCAGTATATTGCCGGCTTTTACCGATTCTCCGCCATAGCGTTTGACGCCGCGTCTCTGGGCATTGCTGTCGCGGCCGTTTTTAGAACTGCCGCCTGCTTTTTTATGAGCCATAATAGAACTCCTTAGCTAACAAGGAAATATTCTTCCTAATTGAATTGATCGGGTTACATCCGTTGCTGTATCTACAGGTCGACGCACTAAACCGTGTCTTTTTCGTTCGATTCAGCTTCCGTGGTCGCTTCGGTTTCCGCCTTCTCCAAAGGCTCTTTGTCAGGCACTGCCTTTTTAGCTTCCTTTTCTTTCGGTGCAGCCTTCTCAGTTTCCGGTTTCTTCGCTTCAGCTACAGGCTCGTCCTTTGTTTCGGAAGATTTTTGAGCTTTTGATTTTATACCGTCAATCCGTACGGCGGTGAATTCCTGGCGATGTCCCTTTTTGCGGCGGTAGCGTTTACGCTTTTTGTATTTAAAAACGATTATCTTTTTGGCCTTGCCCTGCTCTACAATGTGCCCTTCAACTGCAACATCTTCCAGTTCAGGCTGTCCGATACTGACGTTTTCTCCGTCTGAAAACATCAATACCCGTTCAAATGTCACAGGATTGCCAACATCTCCTGGAATTTTTTCGACTCGTAGAATTTGTCCTTGCTGGACTTTATATTGTTTTCCGCCTGAATTGACTACCGCGTACATGGGGTCAGCCTCCTGTAACCTGATTTTTGTGTCTTTAGTTCAAAATCAGCAAATATTAATCTTTTCACACGATTTGTCAAGGAATATTTTTGTTAAAAATTCAGCCACTAAGCCGTCAATCAACAAAAAAATTGAATTATATTATAGCCTTTGTGGCTTAGTGGCTGGACTTTATCGAATTATGCACCTAAATTGGACATATCATCAATCGGTCATATTATAAAGCATTGGTTGGAAGCCCGGGGTGCTGGATTTTCGGTCGATTTTGAATCAATTTGAAAAAATGAACTACAGACCTCGTCATTAATCATCAAAAAATTCCGGCGAGCCCTTATGTTACGCAGGATTGCGTGAAAGTTGGACATAGGTCTAATTCAGGAATTCAGGGATTGAGGAATTTAGGAATTGAAGGGATTCTATCTATTTTAATTTATTGATTTTATCCTTTAATCCCTCAATGCCTAAATCCCTCAATTTTACTTTTTCAGCAAACACCGGAGGCGTGATTGAATACAACTATCCATCATCAACTCATTCACTGGGACATGGCGTCCAATAAAACCAAAGACAAGGACCTGCTGAAAGAAGAACCGCTTTCCATTCGGGTGGAGGGAAATCCATATTCCGTGATGATGCGTACGCCGGGGGATGAAATTCCATTGGCGGCTGGATTCTGCCTGACGGAAGGTATCATCGATACACCGGAAGATTATACCTCAATTGCCTTCTGTGACGGTGAAGATACCAATGTGATTGCCGTAACGCTAAAGCCGGCGCGACGTCATAAGATCACTGATATTCTAGATCGTAGAGGCTTTATCAGCCAATCCAGTTGCGGCCTTTGCGGAAAAGAGATCGTAAAGGATCTATTCCAGCTGATAAAACCCCTTGAAGATGATATCCGGATTGACATCAACCAGGCCCTATCCTGTCTGGAAACGATTACCCGGCATCAGCCCCTGCGTGCTCAAACCCGTGCTGCGCATGCGGCTGTTTTATACACTTCGAAGTTTGATTTTCTGGCTGCAGCCGAGGATGTCGGGCGGCATAATGCCCTGGATAAAGTCATCGGCAAAATGTTTTTAGACCGCAAAATGGGACAGGCCGCGCTGTTGACCCTGTCTTCCAGGATCAGTTATGAGCTGGTCCAAAAAGCAGCCCGGGCTCGCATCCCGATCATTCTGGCCATATCACGCCCTACCGCCCTGGCGGTGAAGCTGGCCGCGGAGCTGAATATCACGCTGGCATCCTTAGCGGACGGACCCGGATTATACGTTTTCTGCGCTGCCCAGCGGCTTGTTGCTTCGATATAGGTTGAGCGGTTTGGGGCTACGCCCTTGGGGCTTCGACCCCACACGCAGGGTTCAACGTTCAGGGT
>JBAVYC010001067.1:0-1991 GCA_049698595.1 Desulfobacterales bacterium
TTAATTTACTCCCAAACCGGTATTCGGACTTTTTTTACTGAGGATGGCGGATGTTTTATCGCAAATGATTCTAATTCTTTATATAGGTTCCGATACCATACGGATCCAGCATCACCGACACCAGCCGATGGAACGCTATCAAAAACACAAGTTTCAGATTATTCCGATTTTCTGCTGAAATAAAGATTGGCCAGAGCCACCAGTGAGGTGCCCACTATCAGTAGAAATGATATGGCATTGATGACAGGGGTGCTTCCGTCGCGCACCTGAAGGTATAAATTTATCGGCAATGTTGCCTCGTGACCCACCAGAAAAAGGGTGGTATTGAAGTTTTCAAATGACATCAAAAATGCCAAGGCTGCCGACCCGAAGATCGCCGGTCGCAGAAACTTCAAGGTAATATGCCAGATGACTTCAAATCGGTTAGCACCCAGGTTTAAAGCAGCTTCTTCAAGGGTACGGTCAAATTTCTTCAAGCGTGCCGAAACCACCAGGGTAACCAAGGTGGCAATAAATGAAAATTGGCCCAGCACCACCAGCCAGAAACCGGGCCGGAACAGCTCTACATCAATATTCCAATTTGTTTCGAAATAGGTCCCCAGGGTATTGCTGAGCAGAAGGATAGAGATTCCTAAAATTACTCCCGGGATGACCAGTGGCGCAAGCATCAGAAAATAAAGCAATTGTTTAAACCGAAAATCCTCCTGCTCAAACAGGAAAGCACCACAGGTACCGACGGCCGTTGATAACAGCATCACAAAAAAGGCCACCCGGAAACTCACCCAGATGCTGTCCAGATTGATTTGATCGTGGAAGATCCCAACCCGTTCCGGTAAATTGGCCGTAAACCAGTCCAGCGTATACCCTTTCCAGGGCAAAGATGGAAATTGAGAATCGTTAAACGCCAGTATACAGGTGACCAGCAACGGTGCGAATAGAAACGTGAAGTACAGAATCACATAGAACTTAAAACACCGATTGTAGGTATTAGAAGTTGGCAGCGTCCGTATCATTGTACGACCTTTTTCAGGTTTTGTCCGGTCAGCTTTAATCCCAGCCATACCACCAGGGACGCGAGAACCAGTAGCAAAAACCCGAAGGCGGAGCCCTGGTTCCAGTTAAAACTGGCAATAAATTGGTTATATATTTGTTCCGTGAACCACAGTGAGTTTTTGCCTCCCATTAGATTGGGGGTGAGATAGTTTCCCAGTGTCAACATAAAAACAACGATGGAACCGGATACGATGCCGGGGGCGGCGTGAGGTATGATAATTTTGAACAAAATACTCCACATATTGCCCCCCAGATCGTAGGCCGCCTCTATCAGGCTGTTGTCCAGGCTCTCCAGTACGGAAACAATGGGAACCACCATAAAAAGCATGGTTGTGTATACCAACCCTAGTATCATCGTTGAATCTCTATACAGCATTTCAACCGGTTGATCCAAGATCCCCAGTTTGATCAGAAAATGATTAATTACACCGCTTTCCCGCAGCAGAATCATCCATCCGTAAACCCGGACCAGCTCACTGACCCAGAAGGGAAGTAAAATCAGTACCAGAAGAAATCCCTGAAATTTTGGCGCCACAACTTTGGTAATATAAAAGGCTAAAGGCAGGGCGATCACAAAGGTCAGGAAAGTTACCAAGATAGAGTAGATGGCCGTGCGCACAAATGTCAGCCAGTAAATGGGTTCCTCAAAAAATTCCGAATAATTTGAAAGACTCCAGATCATTTTGCCATCATCTGATTCGAAACGAAACGACATGACCAGCAAATCGATTTGCGGCAAAACAATCATCAGAACCAGCCAGAGCAACACCGGTGATAAAAAAAAGAGCAGCGCCCATCGCTTTTGGTTTTTCATGATGAATACGGGTTGCGAGTTGCGTGTTGCGTGTTGCGCGTTACGGGTTACGGGTTTCGGGTTGCGAGTTACGAGTTACGGGTTGCGAGTTACGGGTTACGGGTTGCGGGTTGCGGGTTGCGGG
>JBAVYC010001068.1:0-9403 GCA_049698595.1 Desulfobacterales bacterium
ATTCTGGCCAGATAGCTCAATATTTCATAGTCATTTTCATCATTGTAATAAGCGATCGACAACTTTTCAAATGCAGCCTCATTATACTTTTCCGTGCTTTGCATGGCTTTTTCGTATAAGAAAATTGCATCTTCCCGTAATGTGTTCGGATTCTGCTCCATAAGAGTTGCCTTCTTTTTAAAGTCCGCCTGTTGTTGATTGAACTCCCTTTCATAATTATGGGGATTAATAAAAGCAACCATGAGTATGCATAAAATCAGCAGACCTACTGCCGTTATTTTAGGGAATTTTAAAACGATAAAGTTGCTTATTAAATAGCTAAGACACAACGACATAGAAAAAACCATGCCAATTTTGACTATTGTTGGGCCATTGTGCCAACTACCGAGTGCCGGTTGGAGTGAAAAAACGAAAAACAGGTGGATTATATAAATATAGTAAGAATTTTTAGATAAGGTACTGCTGATCGCAGAAGTAGAATTCCAATAACGGTTTCCCAATATTAGGAGCAGAACAACAATGGATAATCCGAGAAAAGTGCGAGCCAAGGCGAAAGCGAAGGTCTGGAAAAAAGAATATCCATCCGGAATAGATCGTTCCAACAATACCGGCATACCCGCTGTAAGAAAAACGCTTAACGAAGTGATAAATATGCAAACCCAAATCATTATTTTATCGATTTGATGATATTCAGAAAACCATTTTTTTGAAAAGGCGTAGGTTCCAAGTAGGAAGTATCCAACATACGACGGTGCTTTTGTAGGCTCAATTGTCAAAATTCCCACATGTGCCCAAATATTGATTTTTGGAATAAGCTGGATTGCACAGAGATAAACCAGCGACATCACCGTGCCGAAATATATTAGTGTGAGGAAAATAGACCAGTTCGAAACTACGTTTGTGCTTGTTTTTTCTAAGGCGTCAACATTCCTATCCCGCCTAGTTCCATAAATTAAACCGAATGCTACAAACAACAGCAACAACATGGTGATGAACCATAAATGCATTTGTGGATCGCTCTGATTTGAGATCTTGATGCCAGCAAATGATATCAGCATTTCAATCAAGCTATCGCCGAAACCTACGATTCTTTTCTGGCTGAAATACGCCCCTAAATTGTTACCCCAGAGAGAAAGGGCCACGATGCTTATCATTACTAACAACCATGGAATCCCTAACCGCTTTAATTTGTTTTTGATAAAATGCCATGTCGATTTCGTTCTCAATGACGATACGGAAAAATATCCGGCAACAAAGAAAAAAACAGGCATCATAAATACGTCACCCAACCAACGGACATAATCTGCAAAAAGACTGGGAGATGTGTCGTGAAAGAAAAACTGTGGTGTGACATTGCTGTAGGCGGTAACGGAATGGTAAAGCACTACGCATGTCATGGCGATGTTTCGAATGTTATCGAAAAAAGCGACATGGTTTTCAGATTGTATACAAACAGCGTGATTTTTCATCATTTATGTTCCTTCTCCTTTTTCAAGCCATATCGAATGATGCACAAAACCCATTTTTTTTAGTTCATTCACCACCAGTAAAGCCAACTCGCTGTACATACTAATAGGCTCGTCATTATCCCTATAAAAAGCGATGCTTAGATCTCCGATATAAGATGAGTGAACATATATTTTGGTTTCCATCAAACCCGGTTCTCCGGGGCTATTCTGCACAGCATTTAGAAAATTTAAAGCTCGCAGCCTGTCCTCTGCACCAGTTGTCCGCACCTTTATGAATTCCATCCATTTCATATATCTTCTATACTTAGTTTTATCCGCATCCTTGCTCTACTATAGCATGTTCAGTGCCACATTAATATTTCATATTAATACAGATAGTTAATAAGGATTCCAGTCTAAAATGCCCCATGGGACAGAAAAACATTGTCCTATGGGGCAGATATGTTCTATGGTGCATAAGTATTCACTAAAGCAAAGGAATCTAAAAAATGACGACCGATATTAATCTATTTTTCCGCGAGGCAACGCTCCGGATATGCGGCAGCCTGGAAATCGAATACGCCCTATGGCAGTGTCTGCTTTATATCCGCAAATTTATACCGGCAGATTTTCTAGCCATAACCACCTATGATCTGGATTCAGGCATCAGCAAGATCATAGCGGGTGCCAGGCTTTCCGGTGGTATGAGATTTTCATTTGAAACCCGTGCGTCTGCAAATGCACGAGCAATAATGGAAAACTGGTACAAGAATCCCGATCGAGGGACACATGTTAGAATTGTAGACGATATGAACAAAGATGAAGTTTTCAGAGCTATACTGGGATCTGTCGATAAAAATACATTCGCAGAGGGTGTCAAAGTTGAAAAGGAGACTTTCAACATTATGGTGCAAGGCAAAATTATGCAAATGCGCCTCAAGTTGGGGGAAACAATGGTAGGGACCCTGATCGTACTTGATCCCAGCGGACAAAGCTATACTAAAAATCATTCCAGACTTCTATCCTTACTGAATGAACCTTTTGCAATTGCCCTCAGCAACTACCTCAGATACCAGGAGGTATCGAAGCTCAAGGATTTACTCACAGATGACAATCGGTATTTGCATACCGAACTACGTAGAATCTCCGGAGAAGAAATTGTTGGAGCCGATTTTGGACTAAGGGATGTAATGGATTTGATTTATCAGGTGGCACCGCTTGACAGCCCGGTGCTCCTACTTGGAGAAACAGGCACCGGTAAAGAAGTAATCGCCAATGCCATCCACAACTCATCCCTTAGGAAAGCGGGTCCCTTAATTAAGGTCAATTGTGGAGCAATTCCGAAAACATTATTAATTAGTGAACTGTTCGGCCACGAAAAGGGTGCATTCACCGGCGCTGTTTCATGTAAGCGGGGAAGATTCGAAAGAGCTGAAGGGGGTACTATATTTTTTGATGAAATCGGTGAATTGTCCATCGATGCACAGGTAAGTCTCCTAAGAGTACTTCAAGAAAAGGAATTCGAAAGAATTGGAGGTACAAATCCTATCAAAGTCAATACAAGGATAATCGCCGCGACTCACAGGAACCTGCAAGAGATGATCAAGCAAGAAACATTTCGTGAAGACTTATATTTTCGTTTAAATGTATTTCCAATTATGATACCGCCGTTAAGGGATCGCAAACCCGACATCCCACCGTTGGTTCATCACTTCATCAGGAAAAAGTCACAAGAAATGGGAAAGGCAAGTATCGATGGTATCACGCAGAATACAATGAGTTCTTTACTTGCTTATAATTGGCCCGGAAATGTGAGGGAACTTGAAAATGCAATAGAGAGGGCCCTGATTTTATGTGAGGGTTCAGAGCTTAGATTCCCCTTTTTATTATCTGCTTCATACCAAAATATGCAGGAACAGGGAATTCCAAATAATACTGGTGGTAATTCATTAGAACTTGATTGCGTTGTGTCAGAGCATATTATCAAGGTAATGGAAATGACAAAAGGAAGGGTCCAGGGAAAAGGTGGCGCTGCAGAATTATTGAACATGAATCCTTCAACGCTAAGAAAGCGAATGAAGAAACTGAGAATTCAATTTGGGCAAAAATGGAAGAAAAGTTATTCCGGCGATGATTGATCAACAAACTTCAATAATTGGGACAATATGTGCAAAGATGATTTCCTGGTTTTCTTGGTGGGCTATTTTGAACAGGTAGGGTGATTCGGGCCAATGCCGGGATCTGGAAAGGAGGACAACGTTGATCAAAACCACCTGAACCACCACGTTATAAAGGAGTGGATTAAGAAAACAGATAACAAGTTGCCGTGTTTCATTTATAAAGAGACAAAAATGATGGTAAAGATTACAGCTGGGTTCCGACACAACAGTCCCTGACGACAAGGTTGTTTCTTAATGGATGGTTACCCCAACCTGCTGATCAGGCAGAGCAGGGTTTTAGGATATTTTTTATGACGGACCGGAACATTTCCAGCTCAAGTTTATTATCGGTTCACCGGCGTATATACTTTGGCGGGGATTTGTGCCAGATCCCCATGATATTGTCCCAGATTCAGTGGTTGTCTTTGGACTCGTGTAAAACGTTGTTTAAAACTTGAATTTGTTCAATTTATGGGAAATTTTAAACCGCATAGGATGATGATATCCAATTACCAATTGAAATTATTGAATATTCATGTTGTGGGCAAGTTACATGTAAAAACCTTCTCTGGCTTCCAACCACAACACATTGGGTTGTCCGCTAATTGACATCAATCCATAATTCAGATATTTTTCGTATTATCATCAAAATTTCCTTTACATTGATTCAAACTGTTTAAACGTAAAAAGGAGGGCATAAAATTGGATTGCCCAAAGTGCCAGTTTGAGAATCGTGAAGGGGTAAAATTCTGTGAAGAATGTGGAGCTAAGCTTGAATTAGATTGTCCTGCCTGTAAAGCCTATATTCCTCCCGGGAGAAAATTCTGCGGTGAATGCGGTTATAATCTAATACCTGCTAATGAAATTTCCGAGAATAAATCAGAGACTGAGAGTCTGACTTTCCCCCCTGCCGCAGAGAAACCATCCAGCGATGATATCCCTATCGAAGGTGAACGCAAGCACGTCACGGTTCTTTTCTCCGATCTTACCGGATATACGGCCATGTCTGAAAAATTGGACCCGGAAGAGGTCAAAGAGATCACCAGTCGGATCTTTAGCGATATATCCAAAATCGTGGCCAACTACGATGGATTTATCGAAAAGTATGCCGGAGATGCGGTGATGGCCATATTTGGAGTACCCAAGGTCCATGAGGATGATCCGATCAGGGCTATCAAAGCTGCCCGTGAAATCCATCAACTGGTGGATTCGATCAGCCCGGCGGTCGAAAACAAGATTGGGCAATCCATTTCGATGCACACGGGCATAAATACGGGCCTGGTGGTAACCGGTGAAGTGAACGTAGCGAGAGGAACGCACGGAGTTGCAGGAGACACCATCAATCTGGCCTCACGCCTAAGCAATCTGGCTAAACCGGGTGAAATTCTGATCGATGGTGATACCTGCCGTCAGGCTAAGGCACATTTTGCTTTCGAACGGCTGAAACCCATTAAAGTGAAAGGGAAGACCCATGCCATTTCCTTGTTTAGAGTGCAAGCGGGCAAGGAAAAAGTGAGGCGACGGGGCTTAGCAATACAGGGCATCAGTTCACCTCTCATTGGCCTGGATGCCGAGTTTATGGCTATAAAGGGATGTATGAATAGAGTATTGGATGGTCAAGGAGGCATTCTTTTAGTTATCGGAGAAGCCGGTTTAGGTAAATCGCGCCTTATGACAGAAATCCAAAACCATTTTAGCAAAGAGGGTCGAGGAACGTCTCTCACAAGGTTGGAAGGCCGTACGCTATCCTACGGTCAGGGGATCAGTTATTGGCCATTTCAGGAGATTCTCCGGCAGTATGCAGGAATCAATGAGGATGATAACGACATTGAAGCCTCGCAGAAGTTTGAAAGTCGAATCACAGAGTTATTCGCTGCAGATACTAATGAGATCCTGCCCTACTTAGCGAGCCTTCTAACATTGAACCAAAAAAAGGAATACTCCACCCAAGTCAAAAATCTTGACGGCGAAGCAATGGCCCGTCATGTTTTTCTGAGTTCACGTCGATTCTTCGAACGGGTGTCACAGAACCAGCCCCTGGTGCTTGTGTTTGAAGACCTTCACTGGGCAGATGAATCGTCAATGCTTCTGCTGGAGCATTTGCTGCCATTAGTCAGCCAAGTCCCGCTCTTGATTTGTGGGATCAGTCGAACAGACCCCAAAATTCCAGCCACCCGGCTGAGGGAGGCAGCAATAAAAGACTATGAAAGACGCTACACGGAAATCCATCTCACGCCTCTTTCTAAAGGTGAAATCGCTCAATTGATGCGAAACCTATTGGAAATAGAAAACCTGCCTCCTCGTATGGTCGAGATGATTGTGCGCAAGTCAGAGGGAAATCCTTTCTTCCTTGAGGAGATCATGCGCTCGTTGATTGATCGGCGGGGAGTCGAACGTGATCCATCTACAGGACAATGGCGAGCAACTTCAGTTATTGAAACGATCACCATACCAGATACTATCCAAGGGGTGATCGCAGCCCGCGTGGATCGCCTGGATGAAGAGTTGAAACAAGTGCTTCGCAGCGCGTCTGTAATCGGGCGCAGGTTTTTATACAGGGTATTGCATGCTATTGAGCAGACGGTTCAAGAAATGGATGGATATCTTGACGCTCTACAGGCGATGGAACTGATTCGGGAAAAGCAAAGAATTCCAGAAGTGGAATATATCTTCAAGCATGCGCTGGTGCAGGAGGTAACCTACGAAAGCATTCTTTTACAGAAACGGCGCGAACTTCACGCCCAGGTTGCTCATGCCATAGAAACATTGTTCTCCAACAGATTAGAAGAGTTTTATAGCATGCTTGCCCATCACTATGCTCAGGCTGAGGTTTGGGAGAAGGCGCAGAAATATTTGCTTGAAGCAGGCGACCAGGCAGAACGGGTAGCAGCGGACGCGGAGGCGTTGGCCCATTATCAGCAGGCGATAGCGGCCTATGCAAAGGCCTTTGGCAACGAGTGGGACCCATTACAGCGGGCGACGTTGGAGCGTAAGATGGGTGGAGCCCAATCACGTCGTGGCGAACACATGCTGGCATGTGAGCACCTTAAGCAAGCGCTGGTCTATTTGGGTGATCCCCTCCCCAGTTCACGTTGGGGAGTTTGGCTGACGCTTCTGTACGAAATAGTAGCCCAAATCGGTCATCGTCTCCTGCCTCGCTTGTTTTGCAAACAGACGGATAGTTCAGTCAGCCAGGCGGTAGAGGAGGAGACTTATATCTACCAGTTATTGTTTTGGGCAATTGCGAGCAGTTATCCAGAATTAAGCTTGTTAGGTAGTCTCAAACTGTTGAATCTCTCCGAGCGAAGCGTATTCCTCCCCGGGGCGGTTATCGGATTTTCCCAATTGCAGTTATCAGCCGACCTGCTTTCGCTCTCTCGTCTTGCCGATTACTATGGCCATAAAGCCGTGTCCTTGGCAGAGCATATTCAGCACGAGGGGGCGCTTGGCACTGCGCATTCATTCATGACACTTCACGAAAACATACAGGGTAGATGGAGCGCTGTGAAAGAACATGCGCGGCGTGCAGTCGAAGTCTATGGCACAGGTAGCTACTGGAATAGATCTGGTTGGGCATATGCGATTATGAGCCTTGCTGACTGTAATATCCACGAGGGTGAGTTTACCAAAGCTCTAACATACGCACATGATCTTATGCAATTCGGAGAGAATAGTGGTGACCGTGAGTATTGGAGTTGGGGTCTATCTCGACAGGGATTTGCCCAGAAGGGTTTGGGGCAGTTCCAGGAATCAATTGATAGTCTGAAAGGAGCGATGGAATTCTTTAAATCCGGGTCCAATTACCAGTGGTATGTTGATTGCGGTGGCGAGTTGGGTCAGTGCTATCTGCGCCTGGGTGACGTGGACCAGGCTTTGGCCTTGTTTGGAGAGTGCCAACGTATTAGTGTTGAGTATAACCTGATGAAATCGCCTACCCTCACCAGATTTCGTAATGGCTTGGTCGAGGCGTATCTGTTAGCCGCTGAGCACAGAGACGATACTGAAAGTGGCGGCTGGCTGAAGAAGGCCGCTAAAGCCTGTAGAGTTGCACTAAAACAGGGCAAGGTGTATCCTCCCGGACTGCCAGAGGCGATGATGCTGCGTGGTCGGTACGATTGGCTGAGAGGCAAGCCCATAGCCGCCGAAAAATGGTGGCAGCGCAGCCTGGCGCTCGCGGAGAATATGGGGGTACGTTACGACTTGGGAAGAACGCTTCTGGAAATTGGCCGAAGATTGGAAGAGCGTAAATATTTAGAGCGTGCGAAGATCATTTTCGCGGAAATCGGTGCGCAGTGGGATTTGGCTGAGGCACAGGAGGCGCTCAAATGAGAGGCAACGGGTCGATACACTCGGAAATCAGCAACCTATTAAATGCATATATCTACAACAATTCTGCATCTCATCCCGACCGTTTATGCGAATACTACGGCTATAATCTAATGATAATTCCGGCCCTGACGACGCCGGAATACCAGATGCATTCTTGAAATATGATTCAGGCGGTAATGGTGACAATTTGGCAAATATTCTGCAATTTCGATCAGCAGTGATAAATTCACCTTATGGCCTACCCATCATGATTTAAATCACAATATATCGCAAACCTTCATATTTGACACAAATTAATATATACGGTAATTCAATTTCAACCACCCTGGTTTTAACCCTTAATATTCAGACTGCCTGACCAATAAATATATGGGGATACAAATATGCAATGCCCGAAATGTCAGTTTGATAATCCAACAGGGATTAATTATTGTGGTGAATGTGGCGCTAAATTAGAAAAGCTTTGCCCAAGCTGTCATTCCCCAAACCCGCCAAATTTTAAATTTTGCGGTGAGTGCGGCCAGAATCTAACTCCAGCAATAGAAATTTTCGAGAAAAAACCAGAGACTGAGGATCTGTCATCTCGCTTGTCTTCCTATAAAATCGCCAGTGATATGCTCCCTATCGATGGTGAAAGAAAGCATGTTACGGTGCTTTTCTCCGATCTTACCGGATACACGGCCATGTCCGAAAAACTGGACCCGGAAGAAGTCAAAGGGATCACCAGTCGAATCTTTGGCGAAATTTCCAAAATCGTGGCCAATTACGATGGATTCATCGAAAAGTATGCCGGTGATGCGGTAATGGCGATATTCGGAGTCCCCCAGGCCCATGAGGATGATCCAATTAGAGCTATTAAGGTTGCTCGTGAAATCCATCAACTGGTGGATGCAATCAGCCCGGAGGTCGAAAACAAGATTGGACAACCGATTTCGATGCACACGGGCATCAATACCGGACTGGTGGTAACCGGTGAAGTGAATATGGAGCGAGGGACTCATGGCATAGCAGGGGACACTATCAATTTGGCATCACGCCTGAGCAGTCTCGCAAAACCCGGTGAGATTGTGGTCGAGATGGATACCTGCCGCCAGGTCGAGGGACATTTTGAATGTGAATACAGGGAAACAACCACCGTCAAGGGCAAAGCCGACCCCGTCCAGGTTCATAAAGTGTTATCTCAAAGGGATAAACCGATTACCATCCATCGGCTCTCTGGATTGAGAGCGGACCTGGTCGGCAGAAATGTGGAGCTGGCCGAATTGTCCGAGGCCGTAGATAATTTGCGGCAAGGCAAAGGCCGGGTTTTTTCGATCTGCGGCGCTGCCGGTACGGGTAAAAGCAGATTGGTTGAGGAGTTCAAGGCCGGACTTGATCTTGAGCAGATTCAGTGGATCGAAGGACATGCCTATGCCTATTCTCAAAACATTCCCTATTTTCCACTGGTTGATCTTCTAAATCGATTGT
>JBAVYC010001069.1:0-3019 GCA_049698595.1 Desulfobacterales bacterium
GGATTATTTGTTGCGCCAGCTCGGCATCATGGGTTTCAACGGCCTGGGTCGCCATCCGCACCTGTTCTTCCACCTTGGCGCCCAGGGAGAGGATTTGCTTTTTTATTTTCTCGAGTTCTCTTGAAAAATGCTTCCGAATCATTTTTTTCATGGCTTTATTCCTATAGGCTCATTGTCGACATCGAAGATTATACAAAATGTGGCCGTAAGTTGCCTGAAGTAACAATATCGAATAGTTAGTAAAATAGTTAATATGCTCATAGACCATTAGCTAATTATTAGGGAAATGTTAAGATTTAGTTAGAATCACCCTCCGGTGGCTAATGATCTTTTAAACAATTCCTAATTCCAGTGCAATGGCTGCATTCGAAACATTTTCTGCCAATCCATCCGGCGCATTGGTTACGTCGACCACCTCGAAATAAATCTGAATTGTACCTTTTCCGATGGTGAAAGCTGGCCGGTGGCGGTTGAAGCTCCCATCTCCTTTTTATCCGGGGGGAAATCTTTGGATTTATAGACAGAGCATTCAATCTAAAACTATGATTATCTAACAAAAACCTAACACAATCATCATAGTCCGTTAACAAAGACTCATTATTTTAGTCGACTGTTAAAGGATTAAGACTAATCCGGGGGTCGTGTTCGAACATAAGCGATGTCAGCATATTATAACCTCTGAACCCGGAACTCTGAATCTGGAACTGCTTAGTTTAGGACAAATTATGTCACCTGCAACTATAATTATTGCCCTTTTGGCGCTTTCGAGCCTTGCCTATTATGTGGGACGCCGCCAGGCGATTGCGGTCGGTGGGGATAAAATTCAACACAAGCAACTGCATTCCCGTCCCACGTACTACGGTGCCCTGACGGCCATCTGGTGTGGAATTCCGGCTCTGCTTATTTTTGGGTTCTGGCTGGCATTTGAGTCCAATATCATCACCCAGCTGGTGGTTTCAGATCTGCCTGAAAATATTCGAAATTTGCCGGATGCCCGCTTGAACCTGATTGTCAACGATATCAGAAATCTGGTCAGCGGCAACATTGTTTCCGGTCAAATAGATCCGACCATGCAGGCCGCTGCCGATCATTACCGCAGTCTAAAAACGACCAGCAATGCGGCCCTGGCGGTCCTGACGATTGCGGTGGCGATGCTCGGTCTTGTGGCCGTTCGCGCCAAAATCAAACCGGTACTGCGGGCCCGCAACATTGTTGAGCAGGTTATCAAGGTCATCCTAATTGCCTGTTCCACCATCGCCATCTTTACCACCATCGGTATTGTTCTGTCGGTGCTCTATGAGGCCATCCTTTTTTTTCGGGTGGTACCGGTAACCGAATTCCTTTTTGGACTGAAATGGAGTCCGCAAATGGCAATTCGTTCCGATCAGGTCGGTTCCTCCGGCGCCTTTGGTGCCGTACCGGTCTTTTTGGGTACCGCATTAATTTCGGGGATTGCCATGGTCGTGGCGGTGCCCATCGGTTTGATGTCCGCCATTTATCTCTCTGAATATGCCAATAAAACGTTTCGTGCTGCCGCCAAACCGCTGATCGAAATCCTGGCGGGCATTCCCACGGTGGTTTACGGTTTTTTCGCTGCGTTGACGGTGGCCCCTTTCATCCGCGAGACAGGCTCCATTCTGGGACTCAGCGTCTCTTCCGAAAGTGCTTTGGCTGCCGGATTGGTCATGGGTGTCATGATCATTCCGTTCGTGTCTTCGCTTTCCGACGATTTTATCAATGCCGTGCCTCAAGCCTTGCGAGACGGAGCCTACAGTCTGGGTGCCACCCAATCGGAAACCATCAAACAGGTGATCCTGCCGGCAGCACTGCCCGGCATTGTCGGCGGCGTATTGCTGGCGGTGTCGCGGGCCATCGGCGAAACCATGATTGTGGTGATGGCGGCCGGCCTGGCGGCCAATTTAACGGTCAATCCGCTGAAAACAGTCACCACCGTCACGGTTCAGATCGTTACCTTGCTGGTCGGCGACCAGGAATTTGACAGTCCCAAAACGCTGGCCGCCTTTGCCTTGGGATTGTTATTGTTCGTCGTCACATTAATATTGAATGTCATCGCGTTGTACGTGGTGCGTAAATACAGAGAACAGTATGAATAATTCTGAAACCGGATCATCAAAACCGGCAAAAAAAACCAAAAGAACCCTGGATATCGTCAACCAGGGTCTGGCCCGGCGCTACCGGGCTGAACGGCGGTTTCGCTATTATGGCTTATCGGCCATCGTTGCCAGTCTTCTTTTTTTGTCCCTGCTGTTTATCAGTATCTTCGCCAACGGCTATTCCGCCTTTATGCAGACCTTTGTTCAGTTGAACGTTTTTTTTGATCCTCAAGTTTTGCAGCAGGAATCTCTGGCTACCGCAAATTATCAGGGGTTGGTAAAAAATTCGCTGCGCAAAATGTTTCCCGATGTCAAAGGCCGGAGAGATAAGCGGCAGCTATATGGGTTGGTCAGTTCCGGCGCGTCTTTTCAACTACGCGATATGGTACTTAAAAATCAAAATGTTATCGGGAAAAGTCTCGATATATGGGTCCCGGCGGATGATGATGTCGACATGCTTTTCAAGGGGCATTTCGATCGCAACGCCGCTGAAGGGGAGCGGCGCCTGAATGACAAGCAGTTGGCATGGATCGATCAGCTTTCGGCCGACGGCCGCATTGAAAAGAAATTTAACAGGACATTTTTTACGGCCGGCGACTCCCGCGAACCTGAATTGGCGGGTATCCGGGGCGCAGTTGTCGGCTCTTTTTTAACCTTGGCGGTAACGTTGCTGTTATCATTTCCAATCGGAGTTGCCGCCGCGGTTTATTTGGAGGAATTTGCCCCCAAAAACCGCTGGACCGACCTGATTGAGGTCAATATCAACAATTTGGCGGCGGTCCCCTCTATTGTCTTTGGGCTGTTAGGGTTGGCCGTGTTTCTAAACTTTTTCGGCCTGCCGCGCTCGGCGCCCCTGGTCGGCGGACTGGTATTAACCCTGATGACACTGCCGACCATCATTATCG
>JBAVYC010001070.1:0-1709 GCA_049698595.1 Desulfobacterales bacterium
GACTTTGCCGTCGCCACCGGCGGGGCAGCCCTGGTCAAGGTCGTGTATGCGGCCGGAAAACCGGCCCAGACGGTCGGCGCCGGCAATGTGGTCTCGATTGTCGATGATACCGTCGATCTGGCTGCCGCCGCCCAAAAGATCAGGCTGTCAAAAGTTGCCAACAATTCGGCATCCTGTTCTTCTGAAAACGCGGTGGCGCTTTATGAGGGCATCTTCGATGATGCGATTGAGGCGTTGAAATCAGAAGGCGGCTATATGTGCAACACGGAAGAGCGGGAGAAACTGAGACAATACATGTGGCCGGACGGAACCCACCTGAACCGTGAAATTGTGGCCCGTCCGGTAACATTTATCGCCGAAAATGCGGGGTTGACGATTCCTGAAAACACCCGATTCTTGATGGTAAGGGGCGAAAAAATAGGTCCGCAAGACCGTTTTTCCGGTGAAAAAATCTCACTGGTGCTGACGGTCTGGAAATGGAGCGATTTTGATGAGATGCTGGACCGCCTGGAGAAAATCCTTCAATTTTCCGGTGAAGGTCATTCGGCATCCATCCACACGGAAAATGATGAACGCCGGGTTAAACTCGCGCTGCAAACCAACGTGGGGCGAGTCGTCTGCAATATGCCCCACGCCCATGCCAACAGCGGCGGCTGGAACACCGGATTGCCGACCACAGACACCCTTGGTTGCGGATCCTGGGCCGGCAATATCTTCAGCGGCAATATAAACTGGGAAAATTTTCTCAACTACACCCTGCTTTCCATCCCCAAGGAAGAATATATCCCCACGGTGGAGGAACTTTGTGGTGATTATCTGAAGAAATGGGGGCGCGATTAGGGAAAATACAATCGTTTACGGGTTCAGAGGTTCTAGGTTCAAAGGTTAATTTCGGATTTGAAACTTTTGGGACTCGGTTCCGAACTCGGCCGTTGTTGGGTTTCGCATTTCGCAATAGCACCGTCAAAATGTAGGTTGGGTTGAGTGCAACGAAACCCAACTAAACCTGGAGTCGGATCAACCCAACCTTCTACAAATGCAAAGTGGCCCAGGGTAGAACCAACTCCAACCTTTGAACTGAAGTTTCACACTATAACCGGAGAAGCAGCGGCAACGCGAAGTTGAATTTAATGGATTTACTATTGGACCACTTCTCCGGTCGTGCTCCGACCAGTGCAAGGTATGGGTCGCATTAGTGATTCGATCTTTTAATCTGGCCTAACCGTATATACAACCATTCAACCCATCAGCCGTTCAACGATATCTGTTATTTAGATTAGGCCCCTGCCGCTGACTTTTGCAACGCTAGGGAGGAGCCATAGGGACGTCCGTTACATATTTACATTTTGTGGGATATCGGGGACATCCATTAAATTACAACTTATATAGTTAAGCGCACTGTGATATAAGGGTTATATGCCACGCAAAGCACGCAGTTTGTTGTGTTATTGGGCGGTAAGAAAGCTGGGATTCAGCGCCACAGAACTATCTAAAAAGCTTGGTGTCTCGCAGCCATCGGTGAGTATTTCGAATCCTTGTCGGATCAAATTAACTAATTGAAAATCAATGAAATAGATGCCAAACGAGGGGTTGTTTAGGGTCTTAGAACAAGCTTTTTGATAGCAAAAAGGTAGTTTTAAGGAAAATCAGATTAGGACTGGTAATTATTCAAAAAGGCGAATTTAAACTTCACTGCGAAAAAATCGAAA
>JBAVYC010001071.1:0-3181 GCA_049698595.1 Desulfobacterales bacterium
GCTTTACTTCCGGGCTTTTGCCGGAGCATGACCCTGCGTTCAGACAATAACCCGCCCCCTTTTCGGAGGTTTAAAGATCAGAAAGGTTCAACACTCCTCTTTGCCGTCCGTCAGGCCGCGTTGGCCATGAAGGACCCTTTCTATACTGCTTGTGGCTGTACACGGCCGTTGCTTGACGGTTTTGTTTTAATTTTCTAAACCAGTTCAAACGCTAGGTATGAAAAATGGGATCGGGCCAAATCGGCCAATATTATCTAATAAAGAAAGGAGGAAATGAATGGAAAGAAGACTACGAAAACTTGTTGTACCTATCTTGCTAATCGCAGTGTTGGTAATCGCTTTACCATCGGCCGCGGTATCCGCAGCCGCTAAGCTTACACCCGACGAAATGATTCTGTTGAGTCACTTGCCGGACCAACAGATCGGAAAAGAGTATCCCCAAGGGGAGGCGATTAACGTCGGTTTTCTGGCCGCGCTGTCGGGACCTGATGCCGGCTGGGGACTTCCTGGTGTGACCGGGAATTCCATCTGGATCGATACTGTCAACAAAACCGGTGGACTTCTCGTCGGGGGCAAAAGATATCCCTTGAAGATGCACCAATTCGACGACGAGGCGAATGCCTCGAAGGCGCTTCAGGGCGCCAGGCAATTGGTGTTGGAACACGATGTTAAATTTATCAGCGCCATTGGCGGCGACCCCGCCAACGCGACGGCACCCTTTCTCACCAAACACAAGGTAATCTATGCCTCCCTGGTTCCCACCGACATGCAGCCCAGCCGTCCCTATGTCGTCGCCGGCGGCGATGTAACCCCCCAATGTAACATGTTCAATGCGCTCTTGGCCAAGATGGTTTTACCCAGTGAAAAAGAGCTGGGAAGACCCTTGAAATATGCATTGACCACCCAGGACGACATCATGTCGCGCCAGGTTGGGGCCTGGGAAATCGGCGCTGCTATCGCCATGGGGTTCGAAATCGTCTACGAGAAATTCTTCTCCGTCGATACAACTGACTTCGCGCCGGTAGCTACCGCCCTGATGGCAACCAACCCTGACGTTATCAGTCTCTGTGAGGCCTGGCCCGAGTATCAGACCCTGCTGTGGGAGCAGTTGTACCTGCAGGGATTTAAGGGGGTGGTTGTGCAGAACTATGCCGATTGGGAAACCAACCTGACCAAGATCCCGGCGGAGTTTCCGGCAGCCCGTCGCGCTATAGACAGCTTTCCCCTGATGGATGACCCATGGTGGGGCGAGTATTCATGGCAGGCTTCTTTCACTCGTTTGTGGAATGACCGCTATGGCCCGGGGGCACCTGCGGATGTTAAGCGCAAGATGACCGGCATTGACTGGGATCATGCCGTCTGGCTTATTCCGTGGTGCATCGGCGCCCAGGTTGCCGGTCAGGAGACGCCCGGTAAATGGCCTTCCAACGATGCCATCCTTGAGGCTCTTCGGAAAATGCCCTCGTTTCCCACCATCCTCGGCCCCGGACACATGAGTGGTAAGGAAATGTTCGGAATAGAAAACATGATCGAACAGCCGGTTCCCATGAACATGTTTGATCTTGAAGCAAAGGACAAGCGTATCGTCGCTCACTTGAATTTTGAGCCCTGGTATTCATCCATCAAGAACGTCGTATTGAAAGCAGTCAAAGAACGCGGGCAGCATTGGAGCCAGCGAAAGTAAAGAATCCTAGCCCAGAGGACCAGGCTTTGATTTCACCCCAAAGGGGTGGTGCCTGCCGTTCGATAACCATTGGAATTATGGAATGGTGGAAAAATGGAATGTTGGGTTTAAAAAGAGGATAGGCAGCATATGAATAGCCAACTTTTAATACAAACTACTGCCAATGCGATAGCGGCTAGTGGTATGTATGCCTTGATAGCTGTAGGGCTGACTTTGGCCTTTGGTGTCATGCAGATGGCGAATTTAGCCCATGGCCACTTCTTCATGGTCAGCGCCTATACCGTATATGCGCTCTATGCCTTGGGCGGCTGGCCGTTCTGGTGGGCGGTGGCGGCAGCCGTGGTGGTGGGTGGCGTCCTGGGCCTCATCGTCGAGCGGGCGATTTTTCGGCCGTTGCAGGGTGATGTGGTCTCCGGTTTTATTGCAACCATGGGGCTGATGTTTGTTTTCGAGGTTTTGGTGGGTGAGATCTGGGGTTGGGGGCTCTCAAAGCCCATACCCAGCCCCTATATGCGCGCCATTTCGTTCATGGGTGCTTCGGTGGCCTTCCAAAGGGTGCTGCTGATACCTTTTGCCGTTGTATCCATAGGCGGGCTCATGTTCTTTATGCGCTATTTCAGGTTAGGTCGGGCACTGCGAGCTGTGGCTCAGGATCCGGAAGCCGCAGCCTTGCAGGGCATAAACATCAACAAGATGACAGCCCTGGCCCTGTCTATCGCCGGTGCCTATGCCGGCCTGGCCGGAGGGCTGATGTCTACTATATACGCGATTACGCCGTCACTTGGGGGCCACCTTATTCTGCCGGCTCTCATCGTAGTGGTCGTCGGCGGAATGGGAAGTATCGGCGGTGCCACGCTCGCCGCCGTTATCTTCGGCTTTGTCATTACCTTTGTTAGCACATTTGTCGACGGTGTCACGGCCGTAATGGTTTCGGTTACCGTTATGGCCATCGTATTAGTCATCAAACCACAGGGGTTAATGGGCCGTGTCATTGCTTAAGGTTGAAAAATTCAGGCTCTGGGGTCTGGTGCCGATCGTTACAGGGATATTCGGGTTGTGTATTCTGCCGTTTTTCGCCAGGGCATATCTGATTGAAGTTGTCATGATGTACTTTATCTACATCATCCTTGCTCAAAGCTATCGTCTGATCGTTACCATCCATGACTGGCAGCTGTACCATATTGTATTGTACGGTGTGGGGGCTTACACCAGCGGGATGCTGGCCAAGAATTTCGGTATCCCCGTCTTCGCGTCCATCCCTTTGGGAGGCGCGATGGCTGCTCTGATGGGTGTCGCGATTACCCTGCCGCTGCTGAGAACCAAGGGGTGGGGCTTTTATATCGCCACCTATGGCCTGGCGGAACTAATCAGGTTGAGCTGGCTCAAGTTTCGCAACCCCTTTGGCGGTTCCACGGGGATAATAAACATCCCCTGGCCTCCGGTATTAGGCGGAATAGATTTCAGTGATGGTATACCTTACTACTACTTCAGCCTGGC
>JBAVYC010001072.1:0-1927 GCA_049698595.1 Desulfobacterales bacterium
CAATAACACCGGCAAAATGTAGGTTGGGTAGAGTGCAACGAAACCCAACAAAGCCTGGAGTAGGCTCAACCCAACCTACGAAGGCAAAGTGGCCCAAGATGGAACCAATTCCATCTTTTGAAATGAATGTATTCTATTTATTTTATAAAAAGACAGAGCGAAGCCTCCCCTCTCTCCGAGCTATAGGTTCTTAGTCTCTACGAGCCGGAAGCCGGCCTGTAAGCCTATAAAGCCTACGGGCTGGAAGCGGGCTCCTAAAGGTTGCAGCGCCTACGCCTCGGCCTCCGGCCCATAGGGCATAGAGACCTACGCCCCGGTGGGAGAGCGATTCCACACTTCGACATTCGATATTCATGATTCGATATTCTGCGGTTCGCTTTTCATTTTCTGGCCTCTGACTTCTGCCCTCTGCCTTCTGATCTCCGACCTCCGACTTCTGGTTTTTATTTCCGCGTTTCAACGCCGGGCCGCACGTCGAGCGGCTTTTTCCTTTTCGCGCGCCGCTCGTTTTTCAGCGCGCTTGCGTTCTTTTTCCCTTTTCGAATCTGAGGCCGCAGTGTCTGCAACGGAATTATTTTTTGCGGTTGTTAGTTCGGCCGCATTGGAGACATCATCCCGTGCCGCCTTCTCGGCCGGTTCCTTGGCTGCAGCAGGTATTTGAGCATTGGCGGTTGCCGAGCCTTTGCGCCTTAAAGCCTTTTCCTTGTCCCGGGCCGCTCTTTTTTCCATCCGTTTTCTTTCCCGTTCCGCTTTTTTTAAAGCTTGGGGATCTACCTCTACTGCACTCTGAGGCTCGGGCGGTGAGCCTGCCGTAACGGTAGCGACGGTTTCTGATTCTTCCGGTTCCGGTCGGCTTTCGGTTTCGGGTACCTGCTGCGCAACCTTTTTTTGCGTTCGCGCTTCTTTGCGGGCGTCTCGCCCGGCCTTCTTATCCTCGGCACGGGCGGCTGTCTTTTGCGCGGCCCTTTCGAAAACATCATAGCCCAGCAGCGATTCGGCTATCAGACCGCTGATATCACGCATGACCACTTGTGACTCCAGGGCGGTAATGCCCACGTTCAAGCCCTGGTAACAAAACGGACAGCAAGAGACCAGTTGTTCGGCGCCGGTTTCCTCGGCCTCCTGGATGCGTCGCTGGGCCATTTTGGTTTGGATATCCGGAAATCCGGCTTTAAGCCCGCCGCCCGCACCACAACAGCGTGAATATTCCCGGTTGCGCGGCATCTCCACCAGCTTGAGGCCGGGAATGGCTTCCATGATCATGCGGGGGGCTTCGAACCCGCCCGTGGCCCGCCCCAGGTGGCAGGGATCGTGATAGGTCACGGTGCGGTTTACCGGATGGGGGAAGGTCAAGGTGCCTTGTTTCAGCATGCGGGCAATGAATTCCACGGAGTGCAAGACTTCAAAATTAAGGGGTGCTATCCGTGGATAATCCTGCATGATGGTCTTAAAGCAGCCGGAACAGGAACTGATCAGTGTTTCAATCCCCAAACTGTTGAACAAATCGATATTTTCCTTAAAAACCCGTTTATGTTCCGGATCGCCCATGCGCAGTAAAACGCTGGCACAGCATTTTTCCTCGCTGCCCAGGATGCCGTAATCGATCCCCAGGGCCTCCAGGATGTTGATGTTATTGATGGCCACCTGTTTGACATTGACATCATAGGCCGCCGTGCAGCCGAAAAAAAGGAGGACTTTACCGTGGGATTTTTTTATCTCACGGGGGAGATTGGCGATGAGGCCTTCTTTTTTAGCCTTACGGGCCCATTTGGTTCGGGCCGCCCGGGGCTGTTGCCAGGGGTTGTCAAAGGCTTTCACGCTTTTGACTAGGGCCTGCTGGACTTCCAAGGGGCCGTAGCCGGCCTGAACGATTACCCTGCGCAATTCCTCCCAGAGGGCCACGGTTTCAATATGCGCCGGGCACACG
>JBAVYC010001073.1:0-4971 GCA_049698595.1 Desulfobacterales bacterium
CTGGAGCACCTCGGGCACGAGATAAATACCTGCACGAATGGCAAAAAGGCCATAGAAAAGATTATCAGCGAAACCTCCAAACACGGCTTTCCTGGGATCATTGTGACTGATATAAGGATGCCCCGAATGGACGGTATAGAGCTGATGAAACGGACTTTAGACCTCGACCCTGATCTTCCGGTTATCTTAATTACTGCCTATGGTGATATTTCAATGTCTGTTCAGGCCATGCACGATGGTGCTTATGATTTCATCGAAAAACCGATAGATTCTGAAAAACTAATAGATGTGGTTAAACGCGGCATGGAAAAGCGTTCCCTTGTTTTGGATAACAGGAAGCTCCGCGCTGAACTCGTGTCCAAGTCCGGGTTGGATACTCAAATCATCGGCAAATCGCCACTGACTATTGAGCTTCGTGAAAATATCGCCAACCTTGCTGATACCAACGCAAGTGTTTTAGTCCTCGGCGAAACCGGAACAGGCAAAGACCTGGTAGCACAATGCCTTCATGAGTTCAGTTCTCGCAGTGGGAACAATTTCGTGCCTGTCAACTGCGGCGCTATTCCCGAAAACATATTTGAGAGTGAGCTGTTTGGTCACGAAGCGGGAGCCTTTACCGGTGCGACCAATCGCCGCATTGGTAGAATAGAGCATTCTCATGGAGGGACCTTGTTTCTTGATGAAATAGAAAGCATGCCCCGACACCTACAGGTGAAATTATTACGCACACTTGAAGAGCGTGTGATTGAACGCCTGGGCTCTAACGAGCAAATATCAGTGGATTTCCGGGTTGTTTCTGCGACTAAGGCTGACCTCAAGGAGGCTATTAGAAAAGGTGACTTTCGAGAGGACCTTTATTTTCGTCTCAACGTCGCTGAGGTTTTTGTCCCTCCCTTGCGCAACAGACGCGATGATGTCCCCCTGCTATTTGAGTACTTCGCCGAAAAGCTGGCCTTCCGATACAAACGTGAAGTTCCACAGCTCTCGCAAAAGGATCTCCACGAACTGATAATGCACCCCTGGCCAGGAAATGTCCGTGAACTTAAGAACGTAGCCGAGCGCGCCGTCATTGGCATGAGTACCCAGAAACCTTCTGTTGCCGAATTCATTCATCCTGCCACCAAATCTCCCCTCACCCTGTCAGAACAGGTCGAAATTTTTGAAAAACAAATCATCGAAACGAGCCTATCTGACAATAAAGGCAACATCCAGGACACCATGGAAACCCTCGGTATAGCCCGCCGAACCCTCAACGAAAAAATGCGAAAATACGGCCTTGACCGTAAGGATTATGTTTAGATTCTCACTCTTCTACCTCCCGCCTACCTATTTATGGGCAAAATCATGCCGACCGAAAGGGGGTGTTTCGGCGGAATCATGCCGATTCTATTTGAGATCATTCCAAATGCAGTTCTAATTTTTGATTACATTTCAATATATTATCAATTTTTCCCCTGTTTGAATGATATTGGCACAGAGTTTGCCATATAAGTTTACGCAAGCAGTTCAAACAAAAGGATCTTAAGGGGTCTTTCCAAAAACGTTATGAACCTGATAGTGAAAGAGGATGTGTGGTCAATAATAAACGGTTACCGGTATAGGAATATTCAATTTTCCTATGAGGCTTTGCCACGGACCGTAACCATAAATAATCATTGACTAAATCCGATCGATTTGAGTATAAGCGTATTGAATGCATTCAAGATTCACCTGTTCCATCTGACCGGACCTGAGCTGCTCCTCGACATAAGTTGATTCCGTGTTACATCTGCTCTTACCTTTGTTGTGCTTTTATTTACCTGCTTCCACTGAGAAATAAGGCATTAAGAAAATGCCCGGTAAAAGGGCAAAATCTTCATATTTGCCCAGCTGGCATAGATCCGGTAAAGGGGAAAAAAGCATGGCCGATCGTCCAACCATTCGCTGGACCAGCATCCAGAAAAGAGCCCTCGCTCTAGTTCTTCCTCTGGTCATCGTTTCGATGCTATCCATTGGTCTCGTCAGTTTCAATACCCTAAAAAAACAAACCGCCAAACGAAGCGAACGTTTTCTCCAGGATCGTCGCAACGAACTTCTCACCATTTCTGAAGACCAATCAGTGGCCAACTATTTTCACAACGTTGCCTATGGACTCTCTGAGGAGGTGGCCCTGTACCAGAAGGAGCTTGAAAGCTATTTTAAGAAATTCTCGGATCGGTACAACAGTAATGATCAAATTTACGCTGGGATACGTTACATAGGCAAAAATGGTAATGAGGTTGCAAAGCTCTGGGAGGGCCTTGTCGGAGGTGAGTACCGCAGCGTCATGGATGAAGACTATTTTCAAGGTGCGATAAAATTACAAGCCGGAATGGTTTACACCTCATCCATAGAGCCCCGTATGGTTAAATCCACACCCATTTACTGGGACGAAGATGGCAATAGTGAGTTTACGGCAGACGAATTGCGCGGTATTATTGCTGTCGATTTCCTCTACCCCGTCGCCCAGTTTCGTCATGAACGGCAGGTCATGTGGGGTGTGACCATCGGGATTACGGTCCTGGCCATTATCATCACGGTAATTGCTGTGACCATGCTCCTTCGACGCGTTACACGGCCCCTGCACCAGCTGGTTGACGCCACCAAGGCTATTTCCTCAGGAGACCTCTCAACCGAGATCGTTGTGCAATCGGAAGATGAAGTGGGGCTGCTTGCATCTTCTTTCAACCAGATGGCACAGGACCTGAAGGTCAACATCGATGAGAAAGATGGCTACGCCAAGGAATTGCGGGAACTGAATATAGAACTTGAGGACAAAGTCAAGGACCGAACCAGGGAACTGGAGGCAACTAATAAAGAACTGCAGATAGCAAACCTCAAGATCAGGGAAGCAGACAAGCTGAAATCCGAGTTTCTGGCCAATATGTCCCATGAGCTACGCACGCCGATGAATGCCATCATTGGCTTCACGCGACTGGTCCGCAGAAAATCAGCCGATCTTCTCCCCCCAAGGCAATGTGAGAACCTGGAGAAGGTGGAAATCAGCGCAAACCAACTTCTGGCCCTTATCAATGATATTTTGGATTTGTCCAAGATAGAAGCGGGAAAAATGACTTTGAATATCATGCCGTTCGACCTGACCCCGGTTGTCGACACCTGTTTTTCTACGGTAGAATCCTTGATTAGGGGCGAAAAGGTACGACTCCTTAAGGAGGTTCCTGACGACCTGCCAGAAATGTTGAGTGATCAGGACAAGCTTAAGCAAATCATCATTAACCTCCTTAGCAATGCGCTCAAGTTTACCGAAGATGGGGAAGTGAAACTCTCGGCATCGCTGGAAGGCGCATGGCTTAAGATTGCTGTTTCCGATACAGGGATAGGGATTTCTCCTGATGCTCTGGAGTACATTTTCGACGAGTTTCGGCAGGTTGACGGGACAAGTACCCGCGAGCACGGAGGCACTGGGTTAGGGTTAGCCATAACCAAAAAGTTGACCCATCTCCTTGGCGGCACCATTGATGTAAGCAGTGTCGAAGGAGAGGGCTGCACTTTTACGGTTACCCTTCCCTTTGCAAAGAGGGATGAGCAGGCGCTGACAGAGGCAATAAAACCAGAAGAAGAGATCCCTGCTTCTGCCGAGATAAGGGGGGAAAAACTCCTCCTGGCCATCGATGATGATCCCAATGCGTTGATCCTTTTGAGGCAGAACCTGGAGGAAGAGGGTTATTACGTAGTGGGGGCATTAAACGCAGATGAGGGCATCCGAAGGGCAAAAGAAATTAATCCGTTTGCCATCACATTGGATATTATGATGCCTGAAAAGGATGGGTGGGAGGTCCTCGGTCACTTGAAGGCGGATCCAGTAACCCGCCACATACCCATCATCGTGATCTCCATCATAGACAACAAAGAGCTTGGATTCAGTCTTGGAGCGTTTGATTATCTGGTAAAACCATTCGACAAAGAAGCTACCTTAGCCGTTCTGAAACGCATACCCTGTTTCAACCAGACTAAACGTGTGCTTGTGGTGGACGACGAACCTGATGCCGTGGACCTGCTCACACAAATCCTTCAGGACGAGGGTTATCTGGTGAAAGGAACATATGGCGGTGAGGAAGCCCTGCGTGCTTTGGAGGCCGGTCCTCAGGACATCATCCTCCTCGACCTCCTGATGCCCGAGATGGATGGGTTTGAGGTGATTCGGAGGGTCAAGGCAAACCCGGGGTGGAAGGACATTCCTATCGTTGTGGTAACGGCAAAAGATCTCACCGACTCAGAATGCGGGTTCCTAAATCAAAGCGTTGACAGAATCATCCAAAAGACAGGACTCGCCGGGGAAAGCCTCATGAAGGAGGTGCAAGGCCTGCTTCGTGAACATACCGTTTCTAGAAAGGAGGATCTCATCCATGAAAAAAATCCTGGTAGTGGAGGATGTTGATTTCAATAGAGACCTGGTTGTTCAACTCCTGGAAGACAAGTACCAGGTGATTGAAGCCGTAAATGGGCAGGAGGGCGTGGAGATTGCAGAGCAGGAAAGGCCGAACCTTATTCTCATGGATCTATCCCTTCCGGTCATGGACGGCTGGGAAGCCACCCGGAGGCTTAAAGCAAACGATGATTTACGTTCCATCCCTGTTATCGCCCTGACAGCTCACGCCATGAAGGGAGACGAGGAAAAGGCCTTGGACGCCGGCTGTGAAGACTATGTGGTTAAGCCTCTGGATGAGGACGAACTCATAGCGAAGATAGCAAAGCATCTCGAATGAGATGTGCCTTACCAATATAAGTACAAAGGCAAGACATCTTATCAAATTGGTGAGAGCTGACAGATGGATCCTGAAACAAAAATACTGATCGTTGACGATGAACCCGCAAACGTGGACATGCTCATCCAGGAGCTGGAGGAGGAGGGGTACAACCTCTTGGCCGCATACGATGGTGAAGAAGCTCTCATCATGGCACAGGAGCATCAGCCCAACCTCATTCTTCTGG
>JBAVYC010001074.1:0-7244 GCA_049698595.1 Desulfobacterales bacterium
GCATATTTAATAGATGCACGTTCGCTTCACCCCCTAACGGTAATTAACAGCTTCCGGTCCTGACCACGAAAATTCCATCTATCGTAGCGCTCCTTTAAATGTGGGCTTAAATCAGAGACTGCGCGTATATGTGCCTAACCCCTCGTAATCTGCAGACAGAGAGGCTTTAATAGAATCAAACCTGCCTTCTGCTATCATTTCGTATCCAGACAGACCTCCAAATTCTGGCAATCTGCTTGAAAGAAAGACGCTGAGGCCTTCTGCCGTGTATACCTTAAACCCAAAAACAATAAGATCATGCAATTGTACTTGGTATTCGGTTGGGTTTCTTCGTTTAGACGAATAAACAATTCCTGAAACAGCTGTTGATTATTTGGTCAGTATTGCCGACGGTGATGCGCGGGTGGCTTTAAACAATCTTGAAGTGGTCGGGTCGCTGGCAGAGACGCGAAACGATCCTCCCGACCGAGCGAAGCCTGTGCACATTGCCCTTAAGGACCTGGAGCGGGCGATTCAGAAAAAGGCGCTGGTGTATGACAAATCCGGCTCGTTGCCGGTGCCTTTTCACATCCGCAACGCGCCCACGCGCTTGATGAAGGATATCGGCTACGGGAAAGATTACAAATACGCCCACAACTACAAAGATGGCTTTGTTGCTCAGGAATATTTGCCGGAGAAACTCAAAGGGCAGCTCTTTTACGAGCCCTCCGTCGGGGCTATGAAAAAATCATCAAGCAGCGGCTTGAGGGGTGGCGGCGGCTGCAGGGCGAACATAAACAGGCGGGAAATAAATTTAATTAAACCCCAATGTTTTAAATTTTGCTAAAGACTATCCGCCACACCCGCAACCGCAGTCACATCCTGCCCCACCATGGGCGGCCTTAACGGCCATGGCTTTTACAATTTCTCTGTTTTCGGCAGGTGTCACGGCATCGATATTCACCTTAAGATAGACGTCGTCTCTGCGGTCAAACAGATCCATGAGGGGCGGATTGAGGTGTTCAAAGAAGCAGTAAAAGTCTTTCTTTTTCAAGTGAATCAAAACTCTCTCGCCCTCGGCTCTGTCCGCCAATTGATATTCAAAAGGCGTCATGCCTTCCGAACCCAGACCGAAGATGAATCCAATATTCGGGTATTTTGGTATAAGGTCCATGGTATCCGGCGATGTCCCTGCCTGTATGGAAAGTGTAATCTTTTTTAAATTTTCTACTTTGTTCATTTTTGGCCTCATATAATTAATCCAGATGCTTGGGCGGCTTGCCGATTTTGTCTCCCAATGCCCGCTGGCGATTGGTGACGATGTATTCCGCTATTTCACTGACGGCGTTTTCGATCCACATGGCGGTTTGGGAGCCCTGGGTGTATTCGGCTTCACCGTAAGACTGAACCCGGCCTTGTTTCTGCAGGCGGTTGACCTGGGAAAACTCTTCTGCAGAACCCGGCCGATAGACAGCAAAGGTCCTTCCACCGAAGCGGTTGACAATGGAAAAAACCGGAATATCGCTGGGTCCGTCGGCGATATAGACCATGTTCTGAATGGGTACGCGGCGATCTTCATCCGGGATTTGGGCGTTGACATCTATGTCCGAAATTTTGTTGGTTCCCTTGTTGATCTCAAAGATGGCGCGGGTTTTGGTGGTATTGTCCAGGGCATAGGCAATCTGGGATATGATTTTGGAAGACCGGGGCGCATTGGCGCCTGCTGGATCGAGATAGCCGGGTTGCGGCGGATTTTCCACAAACTCGGCGCCCCAGACGCCGTCCACGTAGGGTGCTATTTTACTGCCCAGGATCATCTGTCGCAAACCCGTTGAGACGATATAATGCTCCACGCGGATGTCATGCTGCCGGTGCACGGGATTGGCTTTGACAAAATGCTTGATCGTATCGAAGAATTCCGGCAGGCCTTTGTAAAATTCAATTTCAGCGCCAAACTCCCTTAGCCGCCTGTTATTCAGCCCCTTGAAGATCCCATCGCGGGCATAGGTGATGAAGTGATTCAGATAGACTGTATCGGGGACGATCAGGTCGAGGCCGTTTTTACGATAATAATTCGGCAGTTCATTGACTTCTTTCCAGAATTTTTGGGCATCCACCCGGTAGTGATCGAAGATGGGTTTCTGCATATATCCGGGGACCAGGGTTTTGTCAAAATCCCAAATACAGGCGATGATGTTTTGCAGGAAAAGTTGTCGAGGCATGATGTTCCTAAATTTTAAGGATTTTTGTTATCCAGACAATCCCGTTAATCCTATTTAATTAAAGTTTTGGCCAACCGTTTTGCCAGCCCGATGATCGTCAACACCGTGGGCCGGTCCAGCGCCTCCGGAAAGACACTGGCATCGCAGACATACAATCCATCTATTTCGGTCTTCAGATTTGTATCTACAACATCACCGATTCTGACGGTTGCGCTGGGATGGGTTCCGATCATAGGGCGCATGAAAATACTCGATCTTTTTGCGCCGGCTTCAACCAGAATGCGTTTGCAGACTTCATAGGCCTGGCTTAATTTTTCATTATCAGCGGCTGTCAGAGGTTTGCGGATTTTACCATCCGGATAGATGCCGCCGGAGATGTCGTCTTTTAGTTTAATCATGATTCCCAGCATCCGGTTCCATTGAAGCCAGCGAAGTGCGGGGCCGATCCCTTTACGTGCGGCTGCCAGGGGATACAGCAAACAGGGATCGGTTAAGGTGCTGAGCATGTAACCGACGTCCGGATTATCCCAGGACCACGACATGGGCGGCTCCCGGCCGGTGCCTTTTTCACGGGTAACACCATAGATCATGGTTGTGACATCCATGGTCATGCCGATGCCCGCCGCATTCATGCCGGACTTTTGAAGTATCCGGGGAGATCCGATGCCGCCGGCTGCCAGCACCACCGTTTCGGCTCCGGCTGAAAATTTTACCCCGCCAATTTTTCCCTCGACGCCAATCACATGGCCATCTTCGAACAGAACTTTATCAACCCGGGCGCACTTTCTTATCCGGGCACCGCCGGCAATCGCCTTATCCACCCACTCGGCAGCGTTCCATTTGGCATGGCAGCGGCATCCAAGCATGCAGTTCGCCTGACACTTAAAATGCTTGCCGTGGCAAGTACTTCTTTCAGGATTCATGAATTTCGGCTGGGCAAACCAGTCGTAACCCAGGGCCTGACCGGCCCTGGCGATTCGGGTGGATGCCATACCTCTTAAATCCGCCGGCAGGGGTAAGATTTTCAATTCAGCGATGGTCTCTTTTACCTCAGCATCGATATCGACACCGTACTTAGCTTTCAGCCATGGGGGGGGTGCCGCGGCGCAGCCGGCGTACATGCTTGTTGCGCCGCCCACCATTATGGGGGCGATGATATTCAGGCCTTCTTCGGTAAACAGCAAACTCATGCGGTCCGAATAGCGCAGGGCTCCCAGATAGGTGCCGTAGTAAAATTTGTCGCGGTGATCGTAGCCGCGCTCCAATATAAGAACGGTTCTCCCTTTTTGGGTCAATTCCCTGGCAACGGTTGCCCCGCCGGGTCCGGATCCCACCACAATGACATCGGCCGAGAGTTTTATATTACGAAACATCAGATACTTCCTTAATAAACACTTGAAGCGCTTTTGGCAAATTCCGATAATTCACACTTTCCGCCTGCGCAGCTAGATCGACCGAATTGTATGTATGCCAGTATAAAACCGGACCGGGATCCCGGCCCTGCTCCCGGCAGTAGTCAAATACGGCGGCAAAAGTCTTGGCGGTATAGGTGGGATCCAGGGCGATGCCTTCCTTTTTTTTTACCAGGCGGCATACTTTGTTTCCCGCTAGGGTGGGCGCACCGTAACCGCCTCCGAAATAGTTCTCCACGATCGAGGGTTTTTTGACGGTCAAATCCGGCAGGCGCCGGTTTCTTTTTTTTAAATAACCATAAGTTTTATTCATCAGTTTTGCAACCGTGCTTTCGGTGCAGGCTTGAAACGGACCCAGATGAGATTGTGACACCCTCACACCGACCGCCCGGGTCTGCAACCCCGCCAGCACAAATCCCAGGGACAGTCCGGCCAGGGTGCCGCCGGATCCTAAGGGGCAGAAAACTACCGCCGGCTCCGGAATCTCACCGTTGTCGATCTGCTCTTTTAGTTCAAAGGCAGCGTTGACATAGCCGATGGTACCCGTAGCATTGGAACCGCCGGCAAATACATAGCAGGCCCCGGGGCGCCTGATCCTAAACAACAGGTAATAGGCCAGCAGGGTGCGCCAGCGTGTTTTTTTATAAATTGTGACGGCATGATACTTTTCGAACAGAAGCAAATTCTGCTTCACCTGCCTGGTGACCGGTTGGTGGAAGAGCAGCAGGGTACAGTCGAGTCCCAGCCGGTCGCAGAAAATAGCGGCTGCCAGTCCGTGGTTGGTGCCGATACCGCCGAAGGTGACAACATGCCGGGTGTGTCGTTGGCGGGCGTCGGCCAGGATAAACTCCAGCTTTCTGACTTTGTTGCCGCCGTATATCGGAGAACTTTGGTCATCGCGTTTGATCCAGAGGTTTTCAAAACCCAACCGCTGCAATGGGTGGACGGGTGTTGGGAAGGTGCCCATGGGGAGCCAGGCTATTTTTTCTTTCAATTCAGGATAATTTCTGAATAGAAATGGAGTGTCTGATTTTTCAGGTATCCCAGTTTTGCCCATGATTGCTCAATTCTTCCAGTCCTATTCCTTTTGAAAGAAGATACTTTTTGCGCTTAAAATAGTACACCGCTCCGCTAACAATAAACAGGATAAAGCTGCCGATTTTCAAAGGCGACCTTAAATCATACAATATAATAAGGGAGAAAAAAACAACCATCAAAATACCCACGACCGGGCAGAACCACAGCCAGAATCCCCTCAGTTTAAAGGCTGATTTACGGTAATGCTCCGGGTAATATACCGGCAGTTTTAAGGCTGCAATCTGGATGGGAATAAAAATTATCAATGTTCCCAAAGCCGCATAGGATGCCAATGTCTCCAGAGAGAACCCTGAAATAATACCTGCAATGGAAAAAATCCAGATGATGGTCAAAAAAACATGGGGAGTCCCAAAGCGCCGGTTCAGGCAGCCCAGCCATTCAGGCAAAAGTTTGTCCTGCACAATCATCAACAGGGATTTGGTTCCTATAATAAACAAGGCATTCAGGGTGGTGGTTAATGCCAGTATGGCACCGCCGGTGATGAAGAAAAACAGCCCGGCTTTGCTTGAAGTGAGCTGACAGACACGAATCAGTGGTTCGTCTGCTTCTAATAAAGTTTGAGCGGGAACCGCACCGACGGTTGCTACTGCCACCAGCACATAGATTACCAATATGATTGGGAAAGCGATAAAAAAGGCCGCCGGAATGACTTTACCCGGATTAATGATTTCCCCGCCAAGTTCAATGATTCCGTTGGCACCAAGATAGGTGAACGTCAATAAGGCTGTGCCAAGGAAAAGGTTAGATGAGCCTTTTAGGAACATGTTTGAAAAATTTTCAGGCCTGATGACAAGAATACCTTTGGTTGAATAAAAAATCAGGGCAGCAATGAGAATTATAACTAGCGCACCCTGGATCTGGGCCGCAAGTTTTACGCCAAAAAGGTTGACTATAAATATAACCGTTACGATACTTATGGCGCACATTGTGGGGGAAAAATTCGGCAGGTAGACCTGGGTGTACTGTGCACAACCCAGAGCATATAGCGGGATCTGTCCAACAAATGAAGCCAGCGCATACACCCAGATGCCCACAAATGCCAGCCCCGGCGACACCATTCGGCTGGGATACCTGTAATTGGCACCGGTGGTGGGGATGGCCGATCCCAGCATGGCGATGGGCAGCATGCTGATAAATACAGGTATAACGGCCAGTGAATAGGCGATCGGAAGGGCCTGGCCGACGATTTTAAACACGATGCCGGTGAAAAGAAACACCCCACCGCCGATGGTAAAGCCGATTGCAATAAACACCACCGCAGGAAGTTTCAATACACGCTTCAGCCGGGGAACGGGCATGCTATCGTTTCGCAAGTATAAAAAGAAGAAGGATTGTTTTTTTTGGCAGCCGTTGACAGGCTGGGGGGACACCGTTCAGGACCTCCTTTTTCGGCAGGCGTTTACAGCTTCTCTACCACTACCCAAGCGGTATAACGGCCGTCGTTTTCGATTTTAGCCGAATATCCACAGGATGCAATCATTTCACGGATTTTTTGCGGAGTGTAAAAGTGACTGCGCATCAGCAATATTTTTTCGGCCAAAGCCAGAAGTTTGACACCTTTGTGATTAAGGTCCGGCTCCTCGATGACCAGGCGACCACCGGGTTTGAGCACGCGCAACAGATCTTCAATCGCCTCGCGCTGATCGCAGAAGTGGTGTAAGGCGTCGACCACAAGAACCCGGTCAAAAAATTCATCGGCAAAAGGGAGGTGCTCGACATGGGCCCGCACCGGACAGACCGCTTTTGCCCGTGCTTTTTTCAGCATGCGATGGGATAAATCGCTGACAACGATATGGCCGACCAGTCCATTCAAATGGGATGAAACCCGTCCGGTGCCGCCGCCACCATCCAGCAACCAGCCATCTGCCGGCAAGTTTAACAATTGCTGCAGACGTTCTCTATCCGGTGGGCCGATCAAGCGGTCGTAAATAGATGCGATCAGGTCGAAATGGTCGAGCATATGGAAATAGGTCCTTAAGTGGTAACACCAAGCCTTAAGCGAATGACATTATATTGAAACCTCTAGTATGCGTTGTCTAGATGCTCGGTTTCTCTGTTGGCCCACAGGGGCCACTTTTTCCGAGTGTAGTCTCGGAAAAAAGCTTAGCTCCTATACGCCTGCGGTTCGAGGAATTTTGATAATACTTTCCGATACGGTGCGATGCAAGAGTTTTTCTCTTTGATTTTAAAATATTGATCTTGCGGAACATATACGATATTCTATCTTTATCTGAAATTAAATTAGAGATTCCCTCTTTTTTTGAATGGAATGGATGCCTTAGTTTAAACATCAAAAAATCAAAATTACGGAGTGAGGGTGGAATGAAAATTATTGTCATAGGAACCGGATATGTCGGGCTCGTCCATGCAGCGGTATGTTCAGAATACGGCCATGATGTTTTAGCACACGACATCGACAAGGAAAAGATCGAGGCTTTTTCCAGCGGTCAGCCCGAGCTCATTGAAAAATACGTCAACGAGCCCGGTCTGGTGAATATCATTCGGGAGACACTGGGCAAATCCCTGCATTTTT
>JBAVYC010001075.1:0-3771 GCA_049698595.1 Desulfobacterales bacterium
GTAGTAGTGTCCGTCTATCTCTTTCGCTTTTGGAATAACGCGTCTTTCCATGTTCTCACCGAAGACAACGGTTTTTTTCTTTGAGGCTATAGTAAAGTCTCCAAGAGTCCCAATCTGATTGTCAACGACACGCAAAGCTGAATTTAAGAAGCCAAGAAATTTTTCATTTTTCAATAATTTCTTGACGCCTTTCATACCATACTGAACTGCCCTGCCGCCATAGCCAATTATAGGTATGGCAGCGATGCCAGACATTCCGGCATCTAAAAGTTCGCCTTCAAGCAGATAAAGGCCGGCATCAATAAGGTCGGGAACAATGCCAAGAAGTGGTATTAACCCTAAGGCTGCCAGGCCGCCGTGCACCCACCCTGATACCTTATTGTAAACGCATAGTCCCAGCGGATCGATCAGATTAACAGGATTGCTGAAGACATAAGCATACAGATTCAACCCTTCGCCATAGGGGTCCGTTCTGAGATACCTCCCGGTGGTGGGGTCATAGTAGCGATTGAGGTTGTAATACAGACCGGTTTCGGCATCGTGATATTGGCCGGCAAAACGCAGGTTGTTGACAATCTCCGCGGTTTCAATTTGAACATTGCCAAATGAGTCGTAAACCGCCGACCACACCACCCGACCGCTGGTCTCGATAATCTTCTGCGGAGTACCCAGGTGATCGTTCTGGTACCAGTAGTACTGGCCCTGCTGTTTGTAAAAGAGCGGATCGGTGCTCCAGCGCGAATCCGGCGCATAGCCGTATCCACGGACCTCGTTGCCGGATTCATCATATTCACCGATTAAACCTTCATCAGAGTATACGAAATATGTCCTGGTGCCGTCAACTTCTTTCCACAGCCTGCGGCCAAAGGGATCGTAGTAATATTCAGCAATTGCCGTACCAACTTCGTCTTCCACCCGCACCAGACGGTCTTCCACATCGTAGATGTAGTTGGTTTCCTGGACCCCGTGCGTCTTGCGGGTGGTATTGCCGTTGTCATCATAGGCCAAAGCAACATTGTCATAACCCAGCAGCTCATTGTTGGCATTGTAGCTCCAGTCGCCCGGCACACCGGCAGCAGTCAGCCGGTTGCCCAACGCATCATAACTATAGGCCTCATCAGCGCCTAACGGATTGACGGCTGCGGTCAACCGCTGCAGCTTGTCATACTGGTAGGTGTAATTGCCGTGCTCGGTGTTTTTCGCACTGATGTTGCCCGCTGCAGAATAGGTATAATCCCGTTTCAGCAGCGAATTTTTGCCCGGATCCCCGGCTACGATGGACTCTATCTGCATCAAGGGATCGTAGCTGTAGTCGGTGGTACTGCCACCAGGCAGCGTTGTTCGGGTAGGGCTGTTCCACTGATAGCTGTTGTAAGTGATCTGTCCCTGACCGGGGATGGCAATCCCGCTGATGCGGTTGTTCTGATCATAGGTGTAGTTGAGGGCAGCACCGTCCGGTCCGCTAAACGTCTTTTTCAACCCATTGGCATAGTATGTATAAGCGGTGTCTGATGTAAACAGGCCGTAGTCGACGGATTCACTTAATTTGCGTTGCAAATCATCATATTCATAGATCGTCGAGGTCGTACCGTCACTATAGGATGTTATATTGCCCAACTCGTCGTAGGTAAAATTTACGGTTTTGACTGCATTGCCGTGATCTCCTGCCGTATAGTACCCAACGGTGGTCAGACGATTGATTGCGTTGTACTCATAGGCAATCTTTTGGCCTTTGGTGTCATAGATCACCGTGCGGTTGCCGGATGCATCATACTCGAAAGCAGTCTCCTGAAGCATGGGACGGATGACTTTTACCTGCCGGTTGTTTTTGTCATATTCGTAGAAGGTAATCCCCTGGTTCGGATCCTGGATTTCTATCAGATTGCCCCGGTTGTCATATTTACGTTTAATTTCATAACCCAGAGAATCCACGGTTTTAACGAGCCGGTTGAGAGCATCATATTCAAATCGCGTGGGGTTTCCATCTTCATCAGTGCTGGAAATCAGATTGCCGGCTTCATCATAGACATAGCTGCGGGAATGGCTGGTGGTTTCATCCAGGACATCGATTTCCTTGACGACCCGTCCCATGACGTCGTAATGCAGATTGCTGCTGTAAGTGGGATAATCGATGCGCACCGGCTGATGAGAGGATACCGATGTCGCCGACGTTTCATCATAATTGTAGACGATTTCGTTGCCTGCAGCGTCTATGTTTTGGAGAATACGGCCCTCGTTGTCATATTCCACCAGGGATACTTTGCCTTCCTGATCGATAACCGTTACCGGCAGATTGTCGGTATTGTACTCAGTCGTGACAAACTTTTCGTAAGGATCGATGGCTTTAATCAGGTTGTTGTGGTCATCGTATTCGAACTCAAAGCGTTTAAGTAGTGCATTTATGATGGCCGTGCGGTTATTGGCACCGTCATACTCATAAGAGGTCGTATTGTTTAGCGGATCGCTTTGGGACTTTAAACGCCCCCTATCGTCGTATTCAAAATTCCAGTCATACCCGCGCGGATCCTGCATCTCGAGCAGGTTGCCGGAATTATCATAATTCAAAAATAAAGTTTTATGGCCTTCGGGATCGGTAATGGATTCCACATTCCCGCTATCATCGTATGCAAATGAGGTCGTGGCAGCTTCTGTGTCGGCATCGGCCTCGACGCTGGCGGTAAGCAGCGAGCCGGTTTCATCATATCCATATGTTGTCACGCGGGCGGCATTGGTTCCGACCGCTTCTGTTTTTATACTGAGATTTCCCTGTTCGTCATATTCGAACTCACTGACATTTCCTCGCTGGTCGACCGTGCGGATGGGCTTGTTAAATGTATGCTCGTATTCAAATGATACGGACGTGCCGTCCGGGAAAATTGCCCGGGTGAGGTTGTCCCACTCATCAAATTCCTTGCGCGTTACCTCGCCTTTCTCACCGGTGATAATCAGATTGCGACCATCCTTTTCGATCTTTTGCATCATCCGGCCATTGATGGCCACTTTTCTGGTCTCGCCGTCTTTGTCGTACCACACTTCTTTTATTCTGCCGGATGCGGATGTTATGCGGACATATTGTTCACTTTTGGCTTCGTCATAGTCATACTCAAAGCCATGGCCGTTACCCTGTTGATCCAAAACGGACTTAACATTACCGTAGTTGTCATAGGTAACGATTGTCGGGCGTCCTGCGGCATCGACAGTCATACTCATGCGCCCATTGCTGTCGTATTGGTAGGAAGTATCGTTACCCAGAACATCTGTTACGGCCGTCAAACGACCGCCCGTGTAACTGTACGCCACCCTGCGGTTATCACGGTCATGTACGGCATGCAGTCGACCATTCTCATCATACGCATTCCAGAGGATTTGGCTGCCGTTGCGATCAGCCAGTCCGATGAACTTGCCGTTGGCTCCGTCCTCGTATAACAGTCGACCCACGATACCGTTACGGCTGCCGTAGGATGTCAAGCGACCGGATGCATCATACGCTTTCCAGTTGCCGTGTTGATCTTGCCAGCGATAAGTGTCTTCAAGGCGATTAATGCGATAAATATCATGGATGAACACATTCGGGTCACCAGCTGAAACTCGGTAAGAAACACCCCCCTTTTCGATGGACTCAATCCCACCTTCCAAGGAATTTAAATTAAATTTTAGATTATTGCGGGTATGCTCCCATGACCACTGGTTATTGTAAAACCAGCGGTGGACAGAAACCATCCCGCCGGGCACTTTAATTGCAAGATCGACAGCATCGTCATTGTATTCCCT
>JBAVYC010001076.1:0-2545 GCA_049698595.1 Desulfobacterales bacterium
CTCTATGACATGGGCCAACCTGACGGCGGATGCAGAAGCGCTGCGGCAAGCGCTGGGCTTCGAGCAATGGGCGGTGCTGGGGCATTCGTTTGGCGGCATGGTAGCACTGGAGTACGCGCTGCGATACCCCGACAGCCTGTCGCATCTGCTGTTGATGGACACGGGCGCTGACGCACGCTGGGTGCAACGCAACGCCGCGCAGGTGTTAGCCAAGCGGGGTTATGGCAGAGGAGCGGTACAAGCGGCTGAACGTTTATTCAATGGTCGCATCAGGTCGCATGAGATACTTCCTTGCATGCTGCGCTTCGGGCGGGCGTACTCCTACCGCCCGAGCCTGTTGACCCTGTTGCATGAAGCGGTCGTCGGGTTACGTATCAAGCGAAGACCCGAGGCGCTCATATTCGGTTTTGGTCAACTGCTCAAAGGGTGGACAGTGATGGAGCGCCTAAGTGAGATCAGGATACCAACGTTAGTGCTGGCTGGACGGCACGACTTTCAGTTTCCACCGGAACATCAGGCCAACCTGGTGAACCGGATACCCAATGCTCAGCTGGCGATCATCGAGTGTGCGGGGCACAATGCGCCGATGGAGCGTACGGCTGAAGTCATCGAAATCGTCAAGCGATTCATGGGGGATAACTGATTCAGACTGCGCCTAAAAACGCTTGAAGCCGACTTGCTAATCGAGTGTCCTCTTGATGGCAGATTTCGTTTTTAAAGTATTTCGTGTTTTGGTGGGTGAAACTGCGAAACCCGCAGGCGGCCTATGCACCACCTGCTTAAGATATCTATCTTCATCATCTATGTTGAGTCCTCATCGCCCTATGCGGATAATTACTTAATCGATGTTGATCGACCTTGAGGCGCTCGACAGGTTATCCAGTTGAAACCTACCTATAAGAAAACACAACCTCGGACAAACCGCTGAGATATGCTCGGATTTGCCTAAAATAACGCATCCGTGGGACAGCCGCCGTGGAAAATGAAGTCCGAGGCATTCTAGCGGGCCTCGCTCAACACAAGGGTGGCTGGGCGGAGTTGATGAGTCCAGTCGTCAGGCCAGCATTGATCGCGGCTGCCGCACAATCTGGGATTAAGCACATCACTGCGCTGGCGCTGAAATGACGCTGAACCAAAACTCACAACCCTCACTTGGCGGTCGGAATCGTATTATGAAAGACAGAACCAGACGTACCGAATTTTGGGCTGGGGTGCGCGATAGCTTGCCCCTTATCATCGGGGCCATCCCTTTCGGGATTATTTTTGGGACCCTGTCCGGCGGTGCCGGGCTGTCCGCGCCTGGGGCCATGGGGATGTCGGTGTTTGTTTTTGCCGGCTCGGCCCAATTTATCGCCATGGGGTTGGTGGGCGCCGGAACGGCCTGGCCCATGATCGTGCTGGCGACCTTTGTGGTTAATTTCAGACATCTACTTTATACGGCGACCCTTTTGCCCTACCTTCAGCGTCTGCCGTCACGTTGGCAGGTGATGCTGGCTTTTGGCTTGACGGACGAGACCTTCGCTGTGGCCGTGGGGCGCTGGCGGCAGGATGACGCGAGCCCTTATAAGCATTGGTATCAGTTCGGATCCATGATTTTTATGTATGCCAACTGGAATCTGTGTACCTTGCTTGGTCTGGCGGCAGGGCGCATGTTGCAGGGCATCGGGGGATGGGGTCTGGATTTTGCCATGTTGGCCGCCTTTGTCGGCATGGTGATTCCCTATCTAAAGGATAAACCCAGCTACCGCGTGGTATTGGTGTCCGGCATAAGCGCCCTTGTTTTTAACGGGCTGCCGCATAAACTGGGCTTGATTATTGCGTCGATTCTGGGTATGGCTGCCGGCGTGCTTTCGGAATCGTTGATCAAGAGACGGTTGCGGTGCACCGCCATGGCCGCCGGAGACGAGTAATATGGAAACTGTTTATTTAATTGCCGGTATGTTTTTGGTTACATTCTCCATTCGGTATGGACTCCTCCCGCTGTCAGGCCGCATCCGATTTTCACCCGGCATGCAGCGCGCCCTAAGCTACGTGCCGCCGGCCGTGCTGACCGGAATTATTGTGCCGATGGCCCTAATGCCCGACGGGCAAACCCTACAGGTGTCAATGGCCAATCCTTACCTTGTGGGCACGCTTTTTACGGTGCTCATCGGCTGGTTCAGCAAAAATTTGATGGTGACCATTGTCGGCGGGATGGCGGTTTTTGGCATGTACCAGTGGGTACTGGCCTTTTTTTAGTAGGGGTGTGACAAAGATTGCCGGCGACCGTACGGCATGGCTGGAATCGTCACAACAGAATCAGGAAAATCAAGCCCCCTCTTCCCGGCCAAGTTGCCGTTCGATTTCAGCAAATGATTCAACTCATGATTCATCAGATAATTGAGCCATAGATTCGATGACTTCTGCCATAATGGTTCTCACATCTTCATATCGAATCTCTAGAAAATTCAGCGTACCTTCTTCCAACTGATAAAGGAGAGCATCGCTATCGTAGCCACCGCCGCTTTTTGCAGCTATATAATCTGCCAGATGAAGGATGTAAGCC
>JBAVYC010001077.1:0-3115 GCA_049698595.1 Desulfobacterales bacterium
TTGATGATACCCATTCGGCAGCTATTTTCTACTTTTGGTACACATAATATTGCATCATAACAAGAAAATCAACGCAAGAAGATGCGATTTAAATTTCGTTTTTTTAAACCCATCATTCCACAATTCCATTGTTCCATCATTCCAGTTCTATTTTTCAACCGACCATCATTCCGGGCAGGGTATCGTCAAAGTAATTATTTTTGTCTATCACCGAACCACTGCACCTAACGGGTTGAACATTAAATTTTAATGCATAGGATATAGAAGTGAGCTTAAAAAGTTGCGGGTTAAAAACAAGACTACAAGCACCACGGTTAGGTTATGCGAAAAAAAATTACATATTGGAAATTTCTGATCGGAGCAACTACCGTTTGTTTAGCTATCTACGCCTTGACATCGACTTACCTTTGGGCACGACAGGCGCATTTTATTTTCAGACCTGAACGTATCATTTTCAAAACGCCTGCTGAATATCAACTGCCCTTCGAGGACGTCTATGTAAAAGTAAATGATGACAATGGCAAAAACGAACGCATCCATGCCTGGTGGATACCTGCTGAAAATCCCGGCGATCGGTATCTGCTTTATTTACATGGAAGTGCCTTAAATATCGGAGCGAATATCACCCACGCCCAACGATTCCATCAACTGGGCTTCTCCGTTTTCCTCATCTCATATCGCGGATACGGAAAAAGTGACGGAACCTTTCCAACCGAAGCGCAGGTCTACGCAGATGCCCAGGCAGCCTGGACTTACCTGATCGAACAAAAAGGCATTGATCCAAAAGCTATTTTTATTTACGGTCATTCTCTCGGCGGCGCCGTCGCGATCCAACTGGCGATAGACAATCCTGCCGCCGGCGGTTTAATCGTTGAGGCTGCATTTACATCGATTGCGGACATGGCGCGCCGGATACCCAAATACCGAATTTTTCCACTTGAACTCATCGTCCATGAGCGCTTTGACTCGATCGAAAAGGTTAGCCGTTTGCAACCCCCGGTTCTTTACATCCACGGCACGGACGACAAACTCGTTCCATCTGAAATGAGCAGCGAATTATACAAACGCACAACTTCTTCCAAGCAGCTGAAATTAATCCCCGGCGGCGGGCATAACAATTCGGCCGCTGTGGGCGGTGATGAATATTTACAGGCCGTAAAAAACTTTATAGATTTTGCCCGCAAATCTGGCTGATAGTCTATATAGGTAGCAGATGTCGGGGAACTGCCCCGCCGCTGGCCTGAACAACGGCCGGTCTAATCAAAAGAGAAACACAAATATTCACCGCAGAGCTCGGCGGTGAACTGAACTATTACCAGAAAATTTCAGGAAATGGTAAAATCCTCAAAGACGGTTCAGGTCTTTATGGTAGGCGGCGGCCTGATTCAAAACCTGCTTCTTTTCTCCGCTGTCCATTCGATCCCAGACACGATACATCATTGCCACCCGTGCATTTTTCCCAAGGCGCTTTCGGTGCCGGGCAAAAAAATCCCAGTAAAGACTGTTAAAGGGACACGCCATGTCCCCGTGGCGCTGATTCCATTTATAATCGCAGGTTTTACAGTAGTCACTCATCGAATGAATGTATTTGGCAGAAGAGATATAGGGTTTGGTCGCGATCCGGCCGCCGTCGGCATACTGGCTCATGGCCCGGGTGTTCGGCAGCTCCACCCACTGAATGGCATCGATGTAGATCCCCAGATACCAGCCATCCACCGCATCGGGATGGACACCGGCCAACAGAGCGAAGTTTCCGGTGATCATCAGACGCTGGATGTGATGGGCATAGGCGTGCTTCAGCGATTGGCCGATGGCGGCTCGCAGGCAATTCAGGCGCGTTTCGCCGGTCCAGTAAAAATCGGGAAGAGCGGTCTGATGGTCAAAATAATTCATTGCTGCCAGATCGGGCATCAGGGCCCAGTAAATCCCGCGCATGTATTCGCGCCAGCCCAGTATCTGACGCACAAAGCCTTCAATCTGCTGGATTTTTAGTTTGGATTTTTTTTGCTCCCAGGCCTTCAGCGCAGCCTGGATAACTTCTAAAGGTCGCAGCATTTTGGTGTTCATGGCAAACGACAGCCGGGAATGAAATAAATACCAGTTTTCCAGGATCATGGCATCCTGGTAGGTACCAAATGCGGGCAGGAAATCGTCAACAAAGCTTTTCAACAGGGCGAGCGACTGGGCCCGGGTGGTCGGCCAGATCAAATTTGCAGGGTCAATTTCGCCAAAGGTCTGCACCTTCAATTTATTAAGGGTTTGGCAAATAGAGGTGACGTTGTTTTTAAAAAACAGCGGTTTGGGAATTGACACGCGCCCATCATAGGCTTGCCGGTTTTTCTGGTCATAGTTCCATTGTCCGCCGAATGGCTTATCTTTTTCCATTAATATGTCATAGCGCTTGCGCATCGAGCGGTAAAAGGATTCCATTAGATAGCGCTTCTTGCCGGAAAAAAAATCTTTTAACTCCTGTCGTTCGGTCAAAAAGTGCTCGGTATCAACCGCTTCAACCGGAACCTGCAGTTTCTCGTTTAGATCCTTGTGCTGGACATCCAACCGGTATTCATCGGGCAGCAGGTATTCCACCCGGGCAAATTTTTTGGTTGCCAGCAGTTTTTGAAGGTTAGCGGCGATGGTTTGCAAATTTTGGCGATCATCCAGACGGATGTAAATAACCGTATGACCCAATTTGCTGAGTCTGGCGCTAAAAGCGCGCATGGCAGCGAAAATCGCGGCCACCTTTTGAATATGGTGCTTGACGTAATCGGTTTCCTGCCGGATCTCCATCATCACATAGGTCACGTTTTTATCCGGTGTTTTAAACCAGGCGTGCAATTCGTCCAGTTGGTCGCCGAGGATCAGCCGCAATGTTTTTTGCTGTGGCATTGTCTAATGTATCCGAATTTTTACAATTTAGCTCAATTATAGTGCTTGCTGCGGCTCTTTGCTTATCTGAGCCGCATGGAATGATGGAATAGTGGAATGTTGGCCCGCCCTGGCGCGACTTATTTAACCTTTACTGCGAATCAATAACATTCATGCCAAAGAGTTTTTGAGTCCAGGCTTAGGGTAATCGGTCTGGACCAGGGAATACTGGGTATGAAAAGCGGGACAG
>JBAVYC010001078.1:0-4667 GCA_049698595.1 Desulfobacterales bacterium
ATATATATCCTCGAAACCTGCATTGATGATATGAATCCGGAGTTGTTCGGCTACTTGATGGAGCGACTTTTTGCAGACGGGGCCTTGGACGTTTACTGGATACCTGCTTATATGAAAAAGAACAGGCCCGGCACCCTGCTTCAGGTGCTCTGCCATCCGGACGACAAAGAGGGTCTGATCGGCCGGATTCTGTCTGAAACATCAACGTTTGGGAGTGCGATATTATGAATCCCGCCGCCGCTTGCTGTGGCGGGATCTGTTTGAAGTAAAAACAACTTATGGGAATATAGCGGTTAAACGCGAAAAAGACCTACAGGGGAATATCCGCATCGTACCCGAGTACGCGGTCTTTTCTTGACAAAAGTGGGGCGAACTTATAGAGACGTGCCATGAAATTGAGAGAAGATGCGGTAATGTTTCTGGCCACGGGTTTTTATGCCGGAAACATTCCGTTTGCACCCGGCACATTTGGATCCCTAATCGGTCTTCCGCTTTGTTTCGTTCTGGCGGGGATGTCGGCGGCACCGGCAATGGTAGGGACCCTGTTATTTATATTTTTCGCCGTTTGGATCGCAGATGCCGCTGAGAAAATACTCGCGCAAAGCGATCCGGGCTGTATCGTTATCGATGAAATAGCCGGCATGCTGGTGGCTTTAGTCGGATTGCCCTTTAATCTGATCACGGTGGTGATCGGGTTTATCATATTCAGAATTCTGGATATCTTAAAACCGTTTCCGATTCGAGACCTTGACAAACGGATACCCGGTGGTTTGGGCGTCGTCGCGGATGATGTGGCTGCCGGAATAATCACTAATCTACTGCTCAGAATTATTATCCATATTTTGTAACGTACTTAAGTGCCTTGAAAATATTCAATCATTTGAAGATAGTCAAAATATGCACATATTCCGCGGATTGCCGCAAAATTAATAATAACTCAGCATCTAAAGGAAGGTATCGAAAAACTTGAAACGGAAACATTCAGAGGAAAAAGACGAAAACGCTCCTAAAAAGGGCCATCTTCGGGAAAATATTGAAGCTATTCTTGTCGCAGTTCTCATTGCACTGTTCATTCGGACATTTGTCGTGCAGGCGTTTAAAATCCCTTCAGGATCCATGAAGCAGACCTTGCAGATCGGGGATCATATTTTGGTGAATAAATTTCTGTATGGAGTCAAAATACCTTACTGGAATAAAACCATCATTCCCTTTAAAGAACCCAGACGCGAAGATATCATCGTGTTTAAATTCCCACAGGACCCGAATAAAGATTTTATCAAACGCGTGATCGGGGTGGCCGGTGATGTCGTTGAAAGCCGGGATAAACAACTGTATGTGAATCACAAGCCGGTGAATCAAGCATTTGGTGTCCATACTGATCCCCACATCATTTCCGGCAACCACCGACCAAGAGATAATTTTGGACCCATCACAGTACCGAAAAATTCCCTTTTTGTGATGGGAGACAATCGGGATGAAAGTTTTGATAGCCGCTTCTGGGGATTTGTGGATCTGAAGGCGGTTAATGGTAAAGCCTTTATTATTTACTGGTCATGGGACAAGCTGAATTTTGGCGTCAGATGGAACCGGCTGGGTAGAATTTTAAAATAAGGGAATTGATAACCGTATCAGGATTCAACGCTCAGCGTTCCGGGTTCATGTCGACTCTAACCCGTCATCTTTATCAAGGATGAAAATATAGCTGCGATAATTGAAAAGGGCAATCCGGCGAACACAACCGAGCGTCAAACATTCAACAACCTAGTACCCGAATCTTTGACGCTGCGGCCAAGATCGTCACCCCGGTTTAGTCGATATCCATGTGCATTTGCGTGAGCCCGGTTTCGAATACAAGATGTGCAGCTATTAACCCGTCTGGTGGAAAAGATATCCACCAATTATGAATTTAAATATCCCTGATTTTTGTGCGTGTCCGTATCCAAAATTAGAAAAAACAAACCGGATTTATAACCATGACAGAAAAAACGTCACACATCTTGGTGGTAGACGATGAACTGAGCATGCGTGAATTGCTCGAACTCATGTTGAACAGAGAGGGCTATCAGGTCACCTGTGCCGAAGACGGCCGTAAAGCGATCAGGTTGCTCGAAAAAAACCAATACGACCTGCTGCTCTGCGATATAAAGCTTGGGGATATTTCCGGTCTGGATGTGTTGCGCGCTTCCAAAAAAAGCAGCCAGGATACCGTGGTAATTTTGATATCCGCCTATGCCAGCACCGAAACTGCGGTGGAGGCCATGAACGAAGGGGCCTATGATTATGTTCCCAAACCTTTCGACAAGGATGAGTTGTTGCAAACCGTCGCCAAGGCGCTGGATATAAGGACGGTCGAACATGAGAAGCAACTGCTCAATGACCAATTAAGGGAAAACCTGCATTTCGGGTTAATCGTGGGGACCAGTCCGGCCATGCGCCACATTTACAAGTTGATCCTGCAGGTAGCCAAAACCAAGAGCAATGTCCTGATCACGGGCGAAAGCGGAACCGGCAAAGAATTAATTGCCAAAGCCGTCCATCAGGAAAGTGATCGCAGCGACCAGCCTTTTGTCGTCATAAACTGTGGCGGCATACCTGAAACACTCATGGAAAGCGAGCTGTTCGGTCATAAAAAAGGATCCTTTACCGGAGCCAGCTCTGATAAAAAAGGCCTTTTCGAAGAGGCCCACAAAGGAACCATTTTTCTGGATGAAATCGGGGAACTCAGCGTCTCGATTCAAGTAAAGCTACTCCGTGCGGTTCAAGAGAAGGTCTTTAAACCAGTGGGGGGCACTGAAGACATTTCCGTCGACATTCGCATCGTTTCGGCCACCAATAAGAATCTGGAAAAAGAGGTCATTGCCGGCAATTTCCGTGAAGACCTATTCTACCGTTTGAATGTCATCGAAATCAAGGTGCCGCCTCTGCGGGAAAGAAAGGCTGACCTTCGCCCCTTGTCCCAGTATTTTCTGGAAAAATATTCCAGGGAAATGGGAAAAGAGATCACCAAGTTTTCATCCTATGCGATCGACATGTTAAACAAATATGATTTCCCCGGCAACATTCGCGAGTTGGAAAATCTTCTGGAGCGCAGTGTCGCCCTGTCCACCACCAATATCATCCTTCCCGACAGCCTGGCTCTGTCCATACACAAGCGTCGCTGGATTGAGGGCTTCAAAGACCGGCGCTTCGACCTGGATGATGTGTCCCGGGGTGTGTCGTTAGATATCATCCTGGAAGAAATCGAGCGCGCCTATTTGAAAAAAGCCCTCGACTGCAGCAACGGAAGCAAAAACAAGGCCGCCGAACTGCTCGGCATCAGTTTTCGCTCCCTGCGCTATCGATTAGATAAGCTGAGAATCGAGAAGTGATACCTAAATTGAGAGAAACTCAATTTGTTTGTAGCCAGTAGCTCGTTGTCCGTTGTTGGACAGCGATGATGGTATTGAGAGTTTTCAGTTTAGCCCATCTCAAACATCTGGATCGTAAAAAAGCCATCAGCGTTTCCCTTTAATATATAAGGATGTAAAAAAATCCTGCTGATCTTGTAAATCTTGTCGAAATAATCCCACCGTGGCTTAGGTCATATCTGTATCATCCGAGTTTATCTGTGTCCAATTGTACAAATCAGATCGTTCCAATTTGCAATAAAGTTTTCTCTGTGTCCGCCGATACAATAAACAACCGCGTTATAGTTCACCGCCCCGATGAAATAAGTGCAACAGAGATTTCATTGGGCAGACAGAGCTCGCAGCCTCCGGCCCATAGGGCCTACCATTATTACTATTAACCAAAAAAATTCTTAGGAAAATTTAGCGTAAATTCAAAATGCAACAGATTCTATCAGAAATAAGAAGTAAAATTCAGAACTATTCATATAACTTCAATAATGTTCAAGCAATTTCAGATATTTCTGTCGCATCTTATTTTATGAGATGTCAAAAGTTCTTAATTTTAGCGGATGACAATTTTTGTCAAAGAAAGAACAATATTTGTTAGTCGTCAAAATCCTTTCGGCAAAAAAAAATGGCATGGAAATTCAAAAACCAATAATATACAATAAATACGGATAGATTAATATTTTTTCATAAAAAAATATGACTTGGCATGTCTATTGCTAAAGCATACTACAACAATTCATCACATGGCTTAAATTTAAGGTCATTAACAACTTAAGCTTAATAAAGGGGGTGGGAACGGAACATTAAGGAGATCGCAGATAAGGTTAGTTAAAGGATTTTAAAATATTTCAAACAACCAACCACACATAAATTAAAACAGGAGATTTGAAAATGATACAAAAACTAAGAGGAAATTCAAAAGGTTTTACACTCATCGAACTGATGATCGTTATCGCCATTATCGGTATCCTGGCGGCCATTGCTATTCCGAACTTTATCGCTTACCGTGACAAAGCCTTTTGCGGTTATGCAGAGGGTGATGCCCAGAACACACTGGCTGCGCTTTCTTCCTATTTTTCAGAGCCGGATCGCACTACTGTGCCCGACGATGTACAAGATCTGATAGATGCTGAGGAGCTTTCCCTCAATAATGATCCGGACAGTATAGAGATTTAAACTGCCAACGGTTATACGATCACCGTAACAGATGATTCGGGACGATGCCCCAGGGGAAGTACATATTCAGCATCCATGGGTGGTGCTCAGGGT
>JBAVYC010001079.1:0-4681 GCA_049698595.1 Desulfobacterales bacterium
CTGATTGTTTACCTTATTGATCTTTACCAGTGGAGAACCACACTTGTCATACTCGGGTTGGGCATGTGGGCCATTGGCATACCTTTATCACTGATTGTCCGTAATCGGCCGGAGGACTATGGCTATCTTCCCGATGGCGATGTGCATGCCATCTCCGGCCAAAGCCCAGAATTCCAGGATGAGGGAGTGGAAATAGGCTTCAAGGAAGCGCTCAACATGCGAACTTTTCTCTACCTCAATCTTATAGAAGTCGTGCGCATGATGACCCTTATGGCCGTGTTTACCCATGTCATGCCCTATCTCAGCAGTGTGGGGATGCAGCGCGCCACTGCCAGCTTAGTGGCCGGTGTGATTCCCGTGATCGGCATTATTGGACGATTTGGTTTCGGCTGGTTAGGGGATATCTATGATAAAAGACATATGATGGCGTTGACACTGGGGCTGATTATTTTAGGGATACTGGCGTTCAGTTTCTTGCATCTGAGATGGGTAATCATTCCATTTCTTTTACTGTTCCCATTAGGTCATGGGGGCAGTATGGTTCTAAGGGGTTCAATATTGCGGGAATATTTTGGAAGAAATTCCTTTGGCAAAATGCTCGGCATTATCATGGGATCGGCGTCAATTGGCGGCATTGTCGGCCCGACCCTGGCAGGCTGGTCTTATGATACATGGGGAAGCTATCAACCAATCTGGCACATATTTTTGGTGCTCCTTATTTTAGCGTTCGCGTTAACCTTAAATATTAAACCGGTTGGAATTAAAAATACAAATAGATAGTCCCGATAGCCTGAGCGCCACATCCAGGTTCTGCTCGGCCAGCAGAACGGTTAGCCCGACCACTTTGAGTTTGACGATCTGCTATGGGAACGATATGGCCCCGGCTATTCTAATTTTCTGCTGCGCCGTGTGATCCGCCTGATCTTTTCCAGAAGATCCAACCGTTCGCTCCTGGAAAGGTCCGTCAGCATGACCTCCAGCCAGTGGTCCTTTTCCTTTTTAATGTTCTTGAGCGTTCTTTTTCCTTTGGGCGTAATTTCAAGTATGGTGACCCGCTCGTCGGTCGGGTCGGATTTTTTTATGATGAAACCGTAGCTTTTCAGCCGCTTGGCGATGCCGGTGATATTGGCGCCCGCCACCAGCATTATCCGGCTGATTTCGCTCATCCTGTTTTGACCATTGGTCGATGCGTCCAACACTCTGAGGACATTGTACTGAGAAAAGGACAGCCCATAGTTTCGGAATACGGTTGAATGGTTCCTCTTGAATATTTCCGCCGTCCTGACGATGGCCATGAGGACTTTTTCATCATCGCTCAGGTCGCTTTTATAGGTGTATTCGTTCATGATGATTATGTTCCTACATCATTGCGGCTAAAAAGTCAAACAGCATATTATTAACACATTTACTATCAAAGCTCATACAAAATAAAATAATCCGTAATTTAACTATTTTATTAAAGTATATTTATTTCTGACGCCGACCCGCTGATCCAATGCCGTCAATCTACGTCTGGCTATTCAAATGATGTCAGAGAACGCATTGACGATGTCTAAAAATACTTTTCCGGCCATCTTAGAAAAAATATAATCTATAAATTTTAAATAATTATATATAGTTATTGCGAATTTCAAAATCGTTCGAATCAGATCGATATTTTTCAGTTGACAACATTTTAGTTTATACGCTAATAGTCAACACATTTAGTTTATTTGCGCCGGTCCAAATGCGGTTGCTAATGTATCAGCAACGACGACAAAAAGGGAGGGAAAAGATAAGGAGGATTATATGGCGGAAGTCAAACAGGTAAAGACAGTTTGCCGAAATTGCCATGGCGGCTGTGGCGTCATCGCCCATGTCAGGGACGGCAAGGTGGTAAAAGTGGAGGGAGACCCGGATTCCCCCATCAGCCACGGCAGCATGTGCGCTAAGGGATTGGCCGTAACCCAAATGGCCTACCACCCGGATCGCATTCTGCACCCGATGAAAAAAATTGGCGGCGACTGGCAGCGGATATCCTGGGACGAGGCCCTGGACACGGTAGCCGGCAAGTTCAAGGAAGCCCGGGAAAAATATGGTGCGGAATCCATACTGATCGGACAGGGCACGGGCCGTGATTTCGAAAGCCATTTTTCCAGGCTGGGAAACATGCTGGGAACGCCCAACATGATTACCGCCGGGCATATGTGCTACTTGTCCCGGATCGCCGCCACCCTGACCACCTGCGGCCGGCACCCGGCCATCGACTACGCGGGCGATCCCAGGTGCATCGTCATGTGGGGCTGCAATCCGCTCTGGACCAACCCGGATGAATACAAAGGCGTCAGCTTTTGGCGGGCCTACCAAAAAGGGGCCAAGCTGATCGTCATCGACCCGCGAAAAGGGTTTCTGGCCAAAAGGGCGGACCTGTGGCTGCAGGTCAGGCCGGGCACGGACGCGGCCCTGGCCCTGGGCTTCCATAATGTCATTATTGAAGAGGAACTCTACGACAAGGAATTTGTCTCCCAGTATGTCCACGGCTGGGACGAGTTTGTGGAACGGGTCAAAAACGACTATCCCCTGGACCTGGTGGAGGAAATCACCTGGGTCGACCGGGCTCTGATTCGCAAGGCGGCCCGGCTGTACGCCACCACCAGACCGGCCGGCATCCACTGGGGTGTGCCTACGGAACAGAACATCAACTGCACCGATTTCACCCGGGCCGCCGTTGGGCTTATGGCCGCAACCGCAAACCTGGACGCGCCGGGCGGCAATGTATTCCACCAACCTCCGGGAACCCGCTCCATAGCCGAATTCTCCAACCACAAGGCGCTGGCGCCCGAACAGCAGGCCAAGCAGCTTGGTGGCGATAAATACAGGCTGGCTTCCCGGATGACCATCGTCACCCCCAAGTGCGCCTGGGATGCAATTTTGAAAGCGGAGCCCTATCCCATCAAGGTTGGCTACCTGGTCGGCACGAACCCTGTGATTTCGCGGGCAAATGCCAGAGAGGTATATGATGCCCTGAATAAGCTGGATTTTTTGGCCGTCTCCGACTTTTTCCTGACGCCGACCGCCGAACTGGCTGACGTCTTTCTGCCTGCCGGCACCTGGCTGGAGCAGGACCACGTGGCCGACAACTGGAAGTTTCACGGGTATGTATTGGCACGACAAAAAGTCGTCAAAATCGGTGAATGCTGGCAGGATCACAAAATATTTATGGAATTGGGCAAGCGCATGGGCCAGCAATGGTGGGACACCGTCGAAGACGCCCTCGACTGGCTGCTGGAGCCCACGGGTTTGAACTGGGAGCAGTTCAAGGAAAAAGGCTATCTGAAAGGCGAACGCAAGTTTTACAAATACAAGGGAAAAGGGTTTTCGACACCCACCAAAAAAGTGGAGATCTATTCCACCATCCTGGAGAAGTGGGGGGCCGACCCGCTACCCAAGTACACGGAAATCCCTGAAAGCCCGGTCTCCCAACCCAAACTGGCCGAAAAATATCCGTATATCCTCAACGCCGGAATCAGGACCCCCACCTTTTTCCATTCCGCCAACCGGCAATTGCCCTGGCTACGGGAGATCCGACCCGATCCCATCGTGGAACTCCATCCCGAAACGGCTGAAAAACATGGCATTCGCGAAGGCGACTGGATCTGGATCGAGTCCCCGCGCGGCCGGGCCAAACTGAGGGCCAAATTCAACACCGGGATATCTCCCATGGTCGTTGTCGCTGAACACGGGTGGTGGTATCCGGAAGTCAGTACTCCCGATCGCGGCTGGGACATTTCCAACATCAACATGCTGACGGACAATTCCCACGAGTCCATGGACCCGGTGATGGGGGCCACCAACCTCCGCGTCCTGTTATGCAACATCAACCGCTGTAAAGATCAATAGGAGGAGTAGAATGGGAAAACGCGCCCTGATTATCAAAAAAAATGACTGCATGGGGTGCCATGCCTGCGAAGTGGCCTGCAAACAGGAACACGGCTTGAACGTCGGTCCCAGGTTGATACACGTTCTAGAAAAAAGCCCGGATTTCATTCCGGTTTACTGCCGCCAATGCGCCAAGCCACCCTGCCGGGACGCCTGCCCGGTGGACGCCATTTCCAGGAATGAAAGTGGCATCGTCCTCATTGACAAAGATCTGTGCATCGGTTGTCGGGAATGCATTGATGCTTGCCCTTTCGAGGCCATGCAGTACGAAGAAGAACTGGAAGTTGCGATAAAATGCGACCTTTGTTTTGAAAGGCTGGAATCCGGGAAAAAGCCCGCCTGCCTGAGTGTCTGTCCGACCGGGTGCATCACCATGGGCGGCGAAAAAAGTGTGGCGGCGGTGTTTGAACGCTAAACCCCGTTTATCGGACTGTTGAGGTCCGTAGACAATATTATCCCAATTGAGTTAAAACCAATTGGGAGTTATTAACAAATAACACCTAAATGAGCGCTTTTCGCTCATTTAGGGTATTGGCATCACAAACCACAACCAGACAGGAAGGGAGGTTGATATCATGAAAAAAGCATTAATTCTATCCATTTCTTTTATCGCTTTTATCTGTTATGCCTTGTTTACCGGTGTCGCCGATGCGTCCGCCAAAACCATCGACCTGAAATTTGCCACCGGTTTCTCACCGAAACATACGATGCAGACAAAAGTATTCGAACCCTGGGCTAAAAAAATCAGTGAAATGACCAATGG
>JBAVYC010001080.1:0-1502 GCA_049698595.1 Desulfobacterales bacterium
TGATTATTCTATGTCAACGCCTCACAAATAGCTATTTTGAAGGCCTAAATCGTTGTTTTTGGTCCTAAAAAGAGCCTTGAGTTGTAAAAGTTCCGATAAATTTAATCAAACCGCTCGATGCTTAACGCTTCAATGTCCACTGCCGGCGTTTGGCCGGATGCAAGCTGGGCGACAATTTTGCCGGTTATCGGCGCCAGTGAAATACCCTTCATGCCATGGCCGGTTGAAATGATGAGGTTATCATAGCGCCGGGATCTTCCAAGATAGGGAAGCCCATCGGGCGAACAGGGCCGCAATCCACGCCAGATTTCAATTAACTCAAGTGCATCCGTATCGATGTCCGGAAAGTATGCCGGTACGGCCTTGAGGATCGCATGCAGCCGTCGTTTATTAATCGACAGGTCGAATCCGGCAAGCTCAAGGGTACCCGCGAGACGCAACATCTCGGACATGGGAGTCAGGACAACTTTGGCCTCGGCCATGGCCAATGGTACGGAAGGAAATCCGGGCGGTCTCTTATAGGTAATGCTGTAGCCTTTGGCAGGCTCCATCAATACCTTAATTTTCAACTCGCGCGCCATCTCCGCGGACCATGAACCGCCGGCCAGAACGACTTCTTCAACGGATATGTCTCCGCGCGTCGTCTTAACCGTTGTCACCTTGCGACCCGAGGTTTCAAATCCAAGCACCTCTACCGAACTAAGCAACTGAATCCCTTTGTTTTCAAGATGCCGGGCTAACTGGCCTACAAATTGATCGGGGACAAGATGGGCATCGCCGGGGAAAAAGATGCCGCCCACAGCGACAGTTCGCATGCCCTGGGTGTATTGCACTAGTTCGCCTTTTTTCAATATTTTATGTTCAATACCATATTCTTGCAGGCGCTGCGCATCCTTAGCGCCTTTCTGGAAGCCTTTTTGGGTGTTAAAAAGTTCGACGATTCCGTTTTTTTCAAAACCGAAATTAAACTCTTCAAGGGCAGCCAGATCGTCAAACAACTCCATACTGGCAGAACTAAGGCCACTTAAAATAGGCAGCCCTTTGCGCACGTTATTCTCGCTACAGGCACCGCGAAACTGCCACAACCAGGAGAGCAATTCCCTGTTGAAGCGAGGCTTGATATAAAAAGGGCTTTCCGGATTGAACATCCATTTGAGCCCCTGGAAAATGACCCCCGGTGCCGCCAGGGGCGTGCTGTAACTAGGGACGATAAGTCCGGCATTACCATAGGAACTGCCGGAGCATATGTTGTCTTTCTCAACCACGGTGACATTTTTGCCAAGTTCATGGAGGTAATAGGCACAACAAATGCCGATGGCGCCGCCGCCGATGACCAGTGTTTCTGCTTTATGGTTCATGAATAAGCCTCAAATATATAAAATTGAAACGGCAAAAATCCGATACCGTTCCCAAAAAGTATCTCACCGCAGAGCTCGCTGAGTCCGCAGAGGTTATCTAATTTTTTTTTCTCGGCGTTCTCTGCGGACTCCGCGGTGATTTAT
>JBAVYC010001081.1:0-2283 GCA_049698595.1 Desulfobacterales bacterium
GAATCGGTCAAGTGGTCATCAAAACCAACAGATCCGATAAAACAGAGATCAAAAAATTCTTTTTATAAATGTTAATCATCCTTCATCATTTCATATAGTTAGGGAAAATATCAAGGGATTTGCAATAATCTCAAACTGTATTATTATATGGGACCTGATATACGATTGAAGAAATTGGCTATAAAACATAGCAGCATAGCCCGACACCACAACTAAACCACCAAGGAGATCAATTGCATTCAATTTCTTTTCTTGATCACACACATCAAAAAGCCTTGCTGGAAGCTGCCGCGTCGCTGGCCGGATTATACTGGGGACCTGATGCCGAAGGCAGCCGGGAGTTATTGCGGGGGGGTTATCTCAAACCGTTTGAGGCTCTCAAACCGATTGTGGGCTATGAACCTCCTGACATTTTAGATGAACTGAGGGCGATCAATACTTCTTTTACGGATGAATACGACTTTTTTCAATACCTGGAGCAATCCTATGTCCGTCTGTTTATAAACAGTCGCGACGGCATTACCGCCCCGTTGTATGCCTCCTGTTATGAGCCCGGCCGGGCAGCTGGTGAAGATGCACCGCTGATGGGACCCCCGGCCGTCTTGATGAAGGAATGTTTTGAGTCCAAAGGGCTGTCCTTGGGTGATCATATCCACGAACCCCCCGACCATCTTGCCATCGAGTTGGAATACTTATACTTCCTGCTGGAGAGAGGCTGGGCCGACGATGATGCGGCGCTAAAGGACGAAGCCGTATCTTTTGCCGGTGATGTCATGCTGCCATGGGTCATCAAGTTTCAGGAAAGACTGGCGGCTGTTGAAACCGAATGCCATTTTTATCATCTCACCACCGCAATCCTGTGCACCATCCTGCGCTTTATCGGTGGATCGAGTAAACCTCAGTGTTCGGATGAAGCGTAGTGCGGGATGACCAGTCCATTTTAACAACAAAAAGGTAGAACAACAGCAAACGAAGAACAGCAATCTCGCGACATAAAGAAAATTTTAGATTAAAATTTCATTACCAATGGACTACAAATATTGGGAGAATCATCAACGCAGTTGAAACACCGCCGATAACGGCATGGGTCCCTTTTTCATTTTGTAAAGCAGCGGTTGCTATGAAACCAATCGTCGCTGCGGTTTCTAAAATCTTAACACAATCTGTCCTTCCATAAATTGGTCATTCTTGAATTTAGCTTTGTTATGATCGTCAATCAGCGACCACTAGCAGAACTGGGGGGATGAGGATAGCCCCTGGAAGGGGCCGGGGCCACCTCTGCTGGGGGCCGCTGATTTTTCGATAAATTAGGAGGCAATTTTCAGCCAATCGGCTTATAAGTAATCTCGATAGAAACTCACCCTGTTTTCAAATTGGGATAGATTGAAATTCTCTCAACCCCGGCTGAATTGATGATATGCTTGAAATTTGCCGAATTTGTTCGACCCTGGGATGTTAGATTACTTTTGGATATCTTAACGTTTAAGCTATCGTATATATTTCAGATACATAGCAGCTATATGAAATTCAAGCCCCATGTTCTGGGGCTGATGATATCACAAGTTTTTTACGGTCGCTAAAAGTGCATAGATTTTGGTATCGGTAGTTTCCCTATACTGTTAAATAGTTCGAGATACCTCAAGACCATATCCACCACCGGCGTAGTACACTATATGATTTGATATAGTTATGTCCCTAATTCGATGGACACCCTCGGGGCGAACGGTTGGTGGGCAAAAAAAGGCGCAAACTATCCTAATGTTTGCGCCTTACAGTGCACTCCGAAACCTATTCAAGGATATAGACATCCGGGTAATCCATAAGTTTCAGAGTCGCGGCAATGACACCTGCGACGGCCGGGGTATCGTGGATGACGACCAGGCTGTTGCTCTTGTTCAATTCCTCCATCATGGGTTTTGAGAACATGTTATTGTAGTCAACGTGGCGGGCCGCTTTAATATGGCTTTTCTTAAATTTTGACTCATCCCGAAAATCGACAAATGTACAATTTTTTAGCTTTCTGGCATTCTCTTCATTAATAATTTGTGCGGCAAAATCGTTCTTGTTCACAGCGATCAGGGCCTCGAGAAGTTCCGGGTTTCCTTCCGTCGCATACCCTGCCTTTTTCCACCCCTTGATGCCATCTCTCATCCAATAGACATTTTTGTAACCATTGGTAACCGCCAACCTGGCGGCATGATAGGATTTCCATCATGTGTTTGACGCACAATAGGTTACAATGGGTGTGTCTTTATCTTTTGGGAGCTGGGAGATGTCAAAGTC
>JBAVYC010001082.1:0-3082 GCA_049698595.1 Desulfobacterales bacterium
TCCAGCTCCGGCAGATGGCCCCAACGCCCCATGGGGGTGCGTTCATTGATAAAATCAAACCGTTCGGGATCATTACGGATCTGGGTGACCAACTCGGTTTCGAAATAGGTGGGGCCGACGGCATTCACACGCACACCGAGTTTGGCCCACTCCAGGGCCATCACCTTGGTCATCTGGTCGACGCCGCCTTTGGAGGAGGCATAGGCTACCTGATTCGGCAGCCCAACGGTTCCAAGAATGGAACTCATATTGATTATTTTGCCGTATCCATTGGCGATCATCTGCGGGGCCACAGCCTGGGCGGTCAAAAAATAGCCCTTGAGATTGGTGTTGATGATCCGGTCCCATTCTTCTTCCGGGAATTCGAGCACCGGTACCCGGTAGTTGACGCCGGCGTCGTTCACCAGAATGTCGATGCGACCAAAATGTTCCAGAATTTGTGCCACCGCATCGAACACTTTGTTTTTGTCGGTAACATCGATGTTGACGCCCCGGGCCTTGCGCCCCAACCCTTGAATGGCGGCGGTCACCCGCTCCAGATCCGGAGTGCTCCGGCCACATACAGCGATGTCGGCCCCGGCTTTGGCCAGGGCCAGAGCTGAGACTTCACCCAGCCCTCTGGTGCCGCCGGTCACCATGGCAATTTTGTCTTTCAATTCGAATTGTTTTAAACCCATTGTTATCTCTGCCTCTTTGATCAGGATTTAAATGACTAGATACTTTTGAATAACCGCCTCATCGCCCCAAATTGCCTCCATGGTGTCTGCGTGGACGACGCGGCCTTTTTCGATGATGTAGCCGCGCTCACACACGCGTCGACAGAATTTTAAATTTTGATCGGCCAACAAAATCGTCATCCCTTTTTTTTGAATCTCACGGATGATTTCGACCAGATTTGCGACGACCATCGGGGCCAGCCCTTCGGAAGGCTCGTCCAACAGAATCAGATCGGGATTGGCCATCAGGGTACGGCCCATGCTCAACATTTTCTTTTCACCACCTGACAGATTGAGACCCATCTGCCCGGGACGCTCGCCCAGAACCGGAAAAAGCGTTTCGACCCGTTCCCGGTTCCAGTACCCCGAACGCCCGGAAAGTCGTCTGGCGATCTCCAGGTTTTCTTCGCATGTCAGATCCGGAAAGATGCGCAAATCGTCAGGCATGTAAGCAATTCCTTTTTTGGCCATCACATAGGCCGGGCTGCCGGCAGACGGGTCTCCTTTAAAACGAATCGCACCGCTGTGTGGCGGTGTCAACCCCATGATGGATCGCAGGGTCGTGGTTTTGCCGACCCCGTTGCGGCCCAGCAGGGCCACTACTTCCCCGGCATTAACGTTAAGGGATATGTCCTGAAGGATGTGTGATTTGCCGTAATAGGTATTGATCGCTTCAACTTCAAGAATCATGATGCCACCTCTTCACCCAGATAGACTTCTCTGACGCGGGGATTGGCTTGCACCTCTGCGGTTGAGCCGTCTCCGATGACCGCGCCGTGATGCAGCACGATCACACGTTGCGAGAGGGAAAACACGACATCCATGTCGTGCTCGACGATGACAAAGGTCGTTTTGCCGATGGCGGAGAGCCGTCGGATGTTATCGAGGATTTTAACCCGCTCCACGGGATTCATGCCTGCCGTGGGCTCATCCAGAAATAGTAATTTTGGTCTGGCAGCCAGCGCGATACCGACCTCCAGCACTCGCTGATCCCCATGGGACAAAGCACTGGCAGGGGTTTGGGCTTCGGAGACAAGACCGATCATCGCCAGAATTCGGTTGACTTCCGCCCGGGCACTCTTCTCCTTGAATATCGATCGAAGCAATTTGCGTGATCGGTTGAGCATCGTGAGCACCGGTATCTGGATGTTGTCGAAGACAGTCAGTTCCGGAAAAACGTTGACAACCTGAAAAGATCGGCACAGTCCCAAACGAACACGCCGGTGAATCGGCAGGTGTGTAATTTCTGTGCCCTGAAAAATAACCCGACCTGAATCCACGGGCAAAGAACCCGAGAGCATGTTGATCAGGGTGGATTTGCCGGCGCCGTTGGGCCCGATAACGGAAGTCAGCACACCTTCATCAAAGGTTAGATTGATGTTGCTGGCCGCCTGGACCCGGCCAAAGGATTTATTCAGGTTTTCGATTATTAGTATCGGAACAGCCATATATTTTTCCTAAAGATACGCTATTTTCGATGTTCATTTTTTTTCGGCAAACCGTCTGCAGTTCTCCGGTGTGAAAATAACTTGGCGCTCAGGCTGGAAAGCCCCCCCACAACGCCGCCGCGAAATCCCATGATAATCAGCAGTAGAATAATGGCAAACCAGAGCATCCAGTTTTGAGTGAAGCGTTCGATAATCTCGCGCAGGATGATGAAAATCGCACTGCCGACGATAGGTCCGGAAAACGTCTGGATACCTCCGATCAGACTCACCAGAACCGGTTCGGCCGAATGGCTCCAGTGGGCCCCGAACGGATTGGCATTCCTCTCCAAAAGCGTGCCAAGGGCGCCCGCCAGGCCGGCGAATGTTCCCGAAATAATGAAAGCCCCCAGGCGATAGTTCTTCAGAGAGACCCCGGCAAACTCAACCCGTTTGTCATTTTCGCGGATACCGGAAAGCACCAGCCCGAAGGGTGAATGCCGTATTCGATGGATCAACACTATACTCAGCATCAGAAAGGCCACAATCAGAAAATAAAAGTACTGTGGTTTATTGATGGGGATGCTGAAAATTCCCAGGGATATGGGGGCTCGTGGGATACCGACCAGCCCGTCGTCGCCGCCGGTGATGTCGCGCAGGTTCCAAATCAGCGAAAATACCATCATACCAAAGGCCAGGGTCAACATGGCAAAGTAGATTTCGGTGTGGCGGACACAAAAAAAGCCGATTACCAGTGCCAGTAGGCAGGCAAAGGCAACACCCACGACAATACCGGCCAAAGGATGGGGGTTGACGTTCAGTGAAAACAGCCCCAGACCGTATGCACCGGCCGCGTAAAATGCGCCGTGACCAAAGGACAGTAGTCCGGTACCCCCTAAGAGCAAATTATATCCTAACGCAAAAATGGACAGGATCATGACG
>JBAVYC010001083.1:0-1820 GCA_049698595.1 Desulfobacterales bacterium
CCTTTACTACCCCCTAGAATGCCGCCGATGACCGCACCGCCGGCACCGCCCATCACGCCACCGACCACCGCGCTGCCGCCCACGCTTTTCTTTTCCTGGGACGGCGGCGGTGAGCTGGCGGTGGGCATCTGCATGGGATCGAAGCCGGTCTGCCCCTTGGCCCATGAGTAACATTCGAATTTATCCTTTTCCATCTGATCCTGGCTCTGCCCCTTGGCAGGGTAGATCATCAGCTCCTGACTCCAAACAGGCATTGCCAGGTAAAATATAAAAGCAGTAGATATAAAAGATTTAGATATAAAATTCATGTGGATGCTCCTTTAAAACTGTTGACCCTTATCGAATGGAAATATCATTCAATTCCTCATTGCCTTTCGGACAGTTTATCTAATACCCTAATCTAACACCCAAGCCAAGACCCAATCAAATAATATTGGAACACAACCTGACCTGTTTTGAACCCCCGATGCGGGCCTGTGCAATCGATAACTTTCAAAGATTATAGCGAATTGAGGCAAATTGCACCAGTCTCTTTTCAATGATGCGGGTTTTCTCAAGGGGATTAAAACTGGAACGGCTGACTAACTATCATTTGCACGTCAACCTCTTCATCGGATACGGCGGTGTCGATACGAATTACAATGCCTTTGGCCCAGGCCCGAATACCGAGACCGACGTCCCACTTCATGTCGGAATGCAGTGTATTGAAGTTCCACTCGGGTGCCACGCGCCCGACTTCGACAAAGGGCACAAACTGCAGCCATTGGATCCCAACGTATTTCTGAATCCACGGCCGCCCGTTAAACGGGTTCCAGCGGGGTATCATTCGCAGCTCGGCCACGTAATAAACAGCCGCTTTGTCGTTGAAACGCTAGGCAGGGTAGCCGCGCAATCTCCAGATGCTGCCCAGGGTCGAGCCGATGTACGCCGGCGGCCTATTATTGATTTCACCGTTGAACTGCTCATCCCAGGTCGGGGAATACGACGTCCAATAGTCCAGGGCAAGAACTGTCTGCCGGAAGCGGTTCGACAATTGCAACGGAATATACAGATCCAATTCACCCTCGACATTCGTCCAGGAATTGGAGCTATTCGACCAACCGAAATCCCGCGACACCTTCCCCCGCAAACCGAATCCCTTTGAAGGGTTGGCGTAAAAATCGCGGTTGTCCCAGAAAACCGAAAATTCCAGGCCGTTGGTTTTAATGTCCTCGTCCACGTCGTCACCGTCGATTTGTTGCATGCGGTAGAAAGGACGCAGCTCCAGGTAGCTCTTGCCGCTTTTGAACGGATTCAAAGAGGTTCCCCCGGTGGCGCCGGATTGTAAAAGCCCCCGATCTATTTTGTAGGTGCTGATGATCTGGTCCTTGCCATTGCCCATGGGCAGCAAATACTTAAAGGAAGAATACTGCAAATGCAATCTGCCTCATCTGTCGCGCTCAGCTGAAATGTTGCTTCAGTCTTTTGTAAAGCATACGAGGGGGGAGGAACAGGTTCAAGAGCTCAGAACTCGGGTTTGACTTTAATCCTTATATGAAACATTAGTTTAGACAGGATTAACAGGATTTTTTGGCTTAATTAATATGGTTATATCCTGTCCATCCTGTTGATCCTGTCAGAAAAATAAAATTGTATTTTATTAAGTTTTTTATTCGATTAAACTGCCCGCTTGAGGTTCATCCGAGTTAGTATCTATTTATTGAAATCACATCATATTTGCACAGGATTTGTGGCATAGCCAGATTGAATATTTAAGCAATTCTATCGATTTAAATATAAAAGACAGAGCGAAGCCTCCCCTCCGGCCTGTAAGCCTATGA
>JBAVYC010001084.1:0-2111 GCA_049698595.1 Desulfobacterales bacterium
AGCCCCAGCTTGAGGCTATACGGCAGGTGATGCATCAACAGCTCACTGACCGGCCGCTTCTCGATAATGGAACGGCCCAGGTCACCGTTGAGCATATTCTTGAACCAGATAAAATACTGAATGTGAATGGGTTTATCCAGGTAATATTTTTCCGTCAACTTACGTTGATGTTCAACTGTCATACCCGGTCCGAGCAAATTATCGATGGGATTGCCCGGTACGATGTGGATCAGGGAGAAGATGACGATCGAAATCAATAAAAAAATAGGTATCATCAACAAGCTTCGGCGCAGGATATATCGCCACATGCTTTTATCTCTCCGTTTCCTTTTAGCTTATGGAACACCCTCCCCAACCCGAGCGTCTCAAGAGAGGGGGGTGTGAAGGATTTCAGTTTTGTTGAAAAGCCCGAACTATTTCAGATCATAATCCAGGATGGTGGCCCCGACGAGTCTGTTTTCCATCAGCGGATCCGGCAGGACCACACGCTCGTTGACCGCAAAAATTTGATCCGGCAAATAAATCGGCGCCCAGACGTACTGACTGAGCACGTAGCTGTGGTATTCCTTGAAATTGGCAATGCGCTCTTCCACGGAACGGGCGCGGGTCATGGCTTTTTGCATCAGATAATCCGACTCGTTGTCGTGCCACATGGCTGCGTTGGGATACCCCAAGCGCTTGGAATTTAAAAACCACTCCAGAATATCCGCATTCTCCCAGCTGTAAGAACGGACCACTAACTGTTGCTCACCTTTGCGCAGCTGGGTCCGGATCGTGCTGGGATCCAGCAGTGTAATTTTAGCGTCAACCCCTACTTTGGCGAGCTGGGCCTGGATCACTTCCGCCACGCGGCGGTAAGTTGATTCGTTTTTAGCCCACAGCTTTAATTCCAGACGCTTACCGTCCTTGTCGACCCGGATACCGTCCGCTCCCGGTTTCCAGCCGGCTTTGTCCAGGGCCGCATTGGCCGCTTCCAGGTTGTGGGAAATTTTAAACTCCTCCGCCACATTGCCGGACGGCAGGGAGCTGATCAGATAGGTATGCGCCGGTTGACCGGCAGCGGCAAATACATTTTTAGTAATGGAGTCCTGGTCGACCGCCAGGGCGATGCCCTTGCGCACCATCAGGTCGTTCAGCGGTTCGGACTGGGTGTTCATGACCATGTGAAAAAGCACAACACCGGGCAGTCTGATCACATTCAGTTTGGAATCCTGTTTGACTTTTTCCAGAAACATGGTGGGAACTGCAAACAGCACATCGAGTTTGCCGGTCTTCATCTCCAGAAATCGGGTGGATTCGTCTTTGATTTCACGATAGACGACTTTATCTATCTTCGCCGGTCCCTTGTTTTTGGCAGTGCCTCCGCCCCAGGTGTATTCCGGATTTTTCACCACGGTCAGGCTGTCTCCCGGCTTCCAGGATTCGTATTTGAACGGACCGGAACCAATGACGTATTTGATGCCATAGTCTTCGCCGTATTTCTTGTAGGCTTCCATACTGGGAACGGCCATAAAATTTTGAGAGAAATTAAAAAGCATGTTTGGTTCGGGATGTTTAAAATAGATGGTAATGGCGTGGGGGTCATTGATCTCAACACGTTCGATGCCCGCCACCATGTAAGCGGAAGGGCCGGTCTCCATTTCTTTGAGAAACCACTGGGCGACCTCAGCATTAAAGGGAGAACCGTCATGAAATTTAACTCCTTTTTTCAGTTTCAGTTTCCAAACCAGGCCATCTTCGCTGATATCCCAGGATTCGGCTAGGCCCGGGTAATATTTGCCATCCGAATCTCTTTCGACAAATCGATTGTAAATCAACCACATGGCATCGTGGGACAGTTCGACTTTGATCGGATTGAAGGTAGTAACGCCCAACTCGTTGGGGTCTCCTGAAACATAGAGCACTTTTTCGGCCACTGCGGACGTCAGGTTTAATCCCATCATCACCATTAGTAAAGACCCTAAGACAACCAACTTAAAAATAGATTTCCTTTTCATTCCGTTCCTCCTTTTAACATAGGCAACCCCAGATCTTCGGCTGCCGGTTAAGGTGATTGTACGCTTGTTGCGTTCAATTGGAATTGAGCTATTTGATCAATTGCCTGAATTTTA
>JBAVYC010001085.1:0-1708 GCA_049698595.1 Desulfobacterales bacterium
GACTTTCGTGTCGGCTACGGAGAAAAGTTAGAATTCAACGACCGATCTTTTGAGATTGTACTGTTCAGCTATTCCCTGCACCATCAGGATTGTATCAAAGCACTGGATGAAGCTAAACGTGTGTTAAGAGATAACGGCAGCATCCTCATAATAGAACCATCAACTGAAAGTGAATACACGCAATTGGTGTCCATTTTCCAGGAAGATGAAATAAACCGATTAAACACGACTTTAGCGTATGTCAAATCCGGCAATTTCGATATCAGCCGGGAAGATGTTTACCTTGTGAGTTATCAATTCAAAGACGACCAGGAGTTATATTATCATTTTATGGATAGTTCCAGGCGTGAAAATAATGCCGCCGCGCTGGAAAAAATGAAGGCCATATTGGGGCCTAAAAAGAGTGCCCGACCCATAGTCATCAGGGATAAGGTCCGTATCATCTTACAGAAATGATACCTACTTCTCAATCATTTTCTTCAGCTGCGTCAATGCCTCAGCGGGCATTTTAAAGGAGTGTTCGGGCCCCGGGAAAACACCCTCCTGAACTTCCTTTTTATATTCTCCGAGCGCTTCCAAAATAATAGGCCTTATGCGGGTATATTGTTTGACGAACTTGGGGACGAATTTATCGAACAATCCGACCATATCATGGGTGACCAACACCTGGCCGTCCACATCCGGCCCGGCGCCGATACCGATAACCGGTACCTTGACCGCTTCGGCAACCAGCTTCCCCAGGGGCGCCGGCACCGCTTCCAGAATCATAGAGAACACCCCCGCATCCTCCAGGGCCTTGGCGTCATCGATAATCTGATGGGCGGCCGCAGCATCCCGTCCCTGCATTTTAAAGCCGCCCAGGGCACTGGCTGTCTGGGGTGTCAGCCCGATATGCCCCTGTACCGGTATGCCGGCCTTGACGATGGCCTGGATGGTGGGTGCGAAATCAACGCCGCCTTCCAGTTTGATGACTTCACAGCCCCCCTCTTTCATCAGTCGGCCGGCATTTTGAATGGCATCCCTGATGGAAGTGTTATAGCTCATAAAGGGCATATCGCCGACAATCAGGGGACCTTTGCACCCCCGCACCACCGCCTTAATGTGATGAATCATGTGCTCCATGCCAACCTCGACGGTCCCTTCCAAACCCATAACCACCATCCCGAGTGAATCGCCTACCAGGACGATGTCGACACCGGCCTCATCGGCCATCAAACCGAAGGGGTAATCATAAGCGGTCATCATCACCAGTTTACGACCATCTTCCTTTGCCTGCTGAACATCGAGAACCGATACTTTGGTATTCGCCATCTGCAATCTCCTTTAATTTAGCAGTTTATAAGCATTTTCAGGTACACAAAATCTCAATTCCTAAGCACCACCTTATCTTAAAATTGGGTCAAATGAGTCTCAAATTCCAATATTCAATGACCGAAACAGGTTTGGAATTTAGGTCATGGGCGATATAATTTCATATAAGCACCGCCACTGGCCGTGAGCGTCCAGTCTGATCGGAAAAAGAAACTTTTTAGGACTGAACATAGGTTGTGGAACGCCGATTTTGTTCGTCATTCGATTCGTACTCGTGCTCGTCGTCGTCCTCGACGCGGTTTTAGCGCTTTTGATTTGGAGGACGAGTACGACGACAAGGACGATGATAACACTTTGCATAAAGCGAACTTCAACCCTCGGCTCGCAACTCGCACAC
>JBAVYC010001086.1:0-2231 GCA_049698595.1 Desulfobacterales bacterium
GGTCGCGGGAGTCGCTGCCAGTTGACCGATTTGGATGGCAAGGGAAATCACCCACAGGAACAGTGCCTGCAGGATAAATACCTTGAAAAGACTCACAAGCCAGAATCTGCCGCCGCTCTTAGTTCGCCAGCTGCCGTAGCGCGGATCCTCTCCCTGGCCCCAGTTGCGCCATGAGAGATAAGCGCTCAATCGCAGTCCCCAAAGGGTCACCAGGATGGCCAGCAGTACTTTGCGACCGCCATACCCATCCGACATCAAATATGTCAGCCAGGCAATCAGAACAAACCCCAGACCCCAAAGACTATCGACAATCGTAACATTCCGATATACGACACTGACGAACCATGCGGTGACCATCATGGCTGCGACGGCGGCCAGGTTCCAGCCCATAATTGTCATTGAGGTTTGCATTGCTTTCCTCCATTGATTGCTGAACCGTAAAATACTTGATTTTTATCCATAATTTAACTAATCGACCAGTAAACTATTGAACGAGGTCTGAAACCTGTGTTTATCCGTGTTCATCCGTTTCCCATATGTGGAAGTTCCTATATTTTCAAACCAGAGTTTGTGCCGGATTTAACGGATCGATGGCCGGCAGGCCGGCCTGTCGCTGGGCGATGGCCTGCCGAATATCGGCATGCATGCGGCTGCTGATCGGATAGGCCAAGGCGATAATGATGGCCACAATGTTACAGAGGGAAGGGACCAGAGCATATAGCACTCGCAGGGTCATTTGAACCGCGGCCGGTTGTTCCGCATTGGGTGTATATCCCGCCATTCCCAACATGGCGAGGCCGGCGCCGATACCCACGGCAGCTGCAAATTTTTTTGAAATCGACCACAGGCCGATGTACTGACCCTCCCTTCTTTCGCCGGTCAACAGCTCGTCATAATCAATCACATCCGCCTGGATGGCGGATGGAATTGCCAGGGTGGCACCGAAGCCGATACCGGACAAGAATACCAAAACGCCGTAGATTGCTGCATCACCTGGGCCGAGAAAAAAGACGCCCACAAAAGCACCGGTGTTGATGGCCATGGAAGCCAGCCAGGCCGCTTTTTTTCCGGTTCGGCGCGAAATGAGAATCCAGGCCGGCAAGAAAAGGATGCCGGTGACAAAATACAGCATCAGAAAGAAGTCGGCCAGTTGAGACTGCAGTACATACTCCACGTAGAAGAGAATTAGTGTTGCCGGTAGATTGTTTCCAATCGCGCTCACGGTATAGGCAATCAGCAGAATAACGAAAGGGCGATTATGAGCCACCTGGCGCAGGCCGCGCCATAGGCCTGCCCTCTGCTGCTCAACAGCAGGCCGCTTTTCGCGTATGGAATGCGCACACCACCAACAGGTACTTACCAACAAAGGTGCGTAGATGACCGCAATCCAGAAAAATTTGGCCCGCTCCCCATCTGCATCTGCCTCAAGGCCGAAAAGCCATTGCACGACTGCCGGTGAACTTGCCGCAGCCAGGGTTCCGGCGATGAGAAAGCCATCGCGCATGCCGAACAGAGAAGTTCGCTCATCGTAGTCAAAAGTGATTTCCGGGCCCAAGGATTCGTAGGGGACGACAACCGCTGTCCAGAACAAAAAAAGCAAGTAAATGGAAATACCGAACCAGACCGTCTCGTAGGATGCCGAGCCTGCCGGCGGGTTAAACAACAGAAACATGGCGACCGCCACCAGAATGGACCCCGCTGCAATGTACGGACGCCGTCTGCCAAAGCGGGATTGCGTTCGATCGGAAATGTAACCGATGGCCGGATCGGTAACCGCATCAAAAATGCGAACGCTGAACATCAGATATCCCATAACCGTTATGTTAATTCCGACCACATCTGCATAGAATTTCGGAAGATACACATAGACAGGAATACCCACCACCGCCAGAGCGAAGGCGGGTGCAGCATAGGCAATTTTCTCGGTCAAGGCAACCCGGTAATTTTCTACAAGTGTCATTTCAATCTGAAATGTAGGTCGGAGTCATGACGCTTTTGTGACGGGGTCATCAAAAGCGAAGCCGGCTTTAGACTAAAATATGTCATCGTCGCCATTACAAAACTAACAATAATCCAAAGGCTGAATATTTCAATAACAGTTTCAATCATGTTACCTAAGTCCTCCACATTTTATGTTTTCGCGTGCATGTAATTGTCTGGATTCTTATCATCCAGCCGGATAAATCAATGGTAGAAAAAACCGAGTATTATAACAGTAAAAACCTACTACG
>JBAVYC010001087.1:0-3334 GCA_049698595.1 Desulfobacterales bacterium
CATTTGAAATCTAACATTTTCAGTAAGTTATGATATTGGCAAGATATATGCTTTTTTCAATTGTTACCGAACCTATACTAAACCGATCCAAAATAAGTATCAACAAAAGTATAATCTGAACCATTCGTAAAATGAGAAATCTTAGCAAGTCGCCAAAGGTTATATTAATTCTTACGTCTACACTCATGATATTGATATGTGCTATTTCTTTAGTCGGAGCAATATCATGGATCAACAAGCCTTTTGCAGGCTTTTTGACGTATCAGGAGCCATTGGTGGGCACCATGAGTAGTGGGGAATGGCCGGGGAACAGAGCCGGGCTAAAATTTTTAGAAAGAATTATTGCCACTAATGGTCAACCTGTTCGAAGTGGTCAAGACTTGATTGACGCTGCCAGGCAGAAGAAATCAGGAACAGTGGTACATTATATTGTGAAGTCAGGCGACAAAGTTCGAGAGGTTAGCGTACCTGTGAAGATTTTCGGAATTAAAGATTTTTTTCTGATTTTTTTCATTACCTTCTTGGGTGGCATTGTACTTTTTGGCTTGGGCGTCATTGTAAATTTACTTAAACCAGATATGCACAGCAGCAGGATATTTTTTTATATGTGTTTATCAATCGGTGGTTATATGGTCACTTCCCCGGACAGTCAGACCACCTACCTGTTTAATCGCATTAACGCCCTGACCCTCTGCATTTTTCCTGCAACGGTTTTTCATCTTTTTCTTATTTTCCCTGACAAAAAGTTGATTTTGAAGCGTATGCCGTATCTGGAATATCTTATCTATATACCGGCCTTCATACTGGCAATACTTTACCAAATTTATTATTTTAGCCTTTCCAACGGAATAAGCCCGAGATTAATCCAGTGGTTTCCCGAATTCAGAACTCTCAGTGCCGTGGCCCGCGCATTCATGCTATTTTGCGCACTAGGCATGATCATTTGTATAACTCACTCCATGATTAAGGCTTCGACTACCATTGCCCGTCAACGGGCTCTCATAATAGTTTTTGGAGTGTCCATTGGGTTTTTGATCCCTGTGCTTCTCATGGTGGCAGTCTTTCTTTCAAAAATCAACTTCCCCTGGAATTTTTTAGTTTTATTCGTAATTTTTTTTCCCGCTTCGATTGCCTACTCCATTATCAAGCACAACTTGTTCGATGCCGACACGATCATCAGAACAACTGTGGGCTACATTTTGGTATCAGCTGCGGTTGTGGGTGCATATGTACTGCTCGTTGTTTCCTTCAACGTTCTCATGAGCAAATATCAAGTGGCACAATCCCAAGCTTTCCCAATAATATTTATCTTGGGTGTTATACTTGTGTTTAATCGGCTGCGTGACCGTATTCAGACCCTGGTGGACCGAATCTTTTTCCGCAAAGAATATGATTATGGACAGATTATTGATAAAGTTGGCAACGCCATAACTTCCCTGATGGACCTGGAACAGATTCTCAATCGCTTGACCCAGACTTTCGTCAACGATATGTTCATCAGTACAACGTCGGTGATGCTTCTGAACCCGGATGGGACGGTATATCAGGAATCTTCAGCCGATGGCGAAAGCCAGCAGAAAGCTCAAAAAACGGTAATTAAACGAGATGAACCAATCATTGAGATAATAGAAAAAAGGAAAAAAGAGCTTACCAAAATTGACGTGCTGGAAGATCCGAAGCTTAGGCAAGTTTCCAAGAGTTGCGATGTGGTCTTTGAAAAGCTTAATGCGATCCTTATGGTTCCCTTAATCTATAAGGAAAAGGTAACCGGGCTCTTTTTTCTTGGTGAAAAAAAATCAGGAAAATCATACAACCGTAGCGACCTTGAGGTCTTTCACGCGGTCGCCAACCAGGGAGCAGTGGCAATTGAAAATGCTCGACTTTTCCAAGAGAGCTTAGAAAAACAGCGTATGGAAGAAGAGCTTAACATCGGACATGAACTCCAGAAAAGTGTATTACCTTCGACCTTTCCTGCATTTCCAGAGCACAAAGAATTTGACCTTTATGCAATGATGGTCCCGGCCCGAGAGGTCAGCGGTGATTTTTATGATTTCTTTTTCATTGATGATGAACATCTGGCAGTAATTATAGGGGATGTCTCAGGCAAAGGTGTTCCTGCGGCTCTTTTTATGATGGTTAGTCGAACAATTTTTCGCTCCATTGCTAAGCAACGAAAATCACCATCACAAGTGCTGGCAGAAGCCAATGATCTTCTTTGTGAAGGAAACCAAACCGGGATGTTTATTACTGCTTGTATAGCTTATTACCACCTCCCCACGGGTCTGCTGACCTATTCCAACGGTGGGCATAATCCTCCTCTGTTATTTTACCAAAATAAAGTTTGCAGAGAGCTAACAAGTAAACATGGTCCAGCTCTTGGAGCCTGGCCTGGGCTATCATACAAAGAAAACGATGAAACGCTTGAACTGGGACAGATTTTAGTAATGTACACAGATGGTGTAACCGAGGCGGCATCTCCCTATCATGAAATGTTCGGAATGAATAGGTTTATCAATTTGGTTCATAGCTGCAACGACCTAAATTTGACGCAAATGCTTGACCAAATCGATAAAAGCTTGAAAGAATTTCAAAACGGCTATCAATTCGACGATATTACATTGTTGGCGCTTAAGAGAGAAGAATAGACCTTAGTATTGAAGAATAAAAAATCCCTGTTAACGAGAATTTATATAATAGGAAAAATATTGGATTGGTATTCGCTAATCAAAATATTTGAGCTTCATACAAAGTGGATGAAAAATGTTGATAACTGCTACTGGCAACGCAACTGCTATGTATCCGAAACGGTGAGATTCTTGAATCTGTTAAGATAGCCATAACAAAAGTGTCTATCAGACCTTAGCTTCATGACTGAGGTAACAATTAGAAATCTGGATGAACCAAATTCCACTATTCAGCAGACTACGGCTATTAGACATCGGGTCGATCCGCAAAAAATCTGCAAAGAAAATCGGTTTTATTCCTCGCAATTGCACTTTTCATAACTAGCATGTATTCTTTTACGGTTTAAAACAGAGATTGATTCCGAAATAGGATGAAAAACAGCGGTCGTGAAATATCATTCAGTATTACAATTCCTTCAATTACGCATCATGTGCATGTTGCGTTATGAATACAGAGGTTGTTCATCGAAGAATGGTGTGACCGAATTATACTTCTTCCCCGGCATTATACAGAAAGATTCCCATCAGGGAAGTTTTTATAGCAATTTTAAACAAGGAAAAAGCGAGGAATAGGATTGATATTCCTCGTTGAATTTTTAAATGTTGAACCGAGGACTTATAGCCGTAGTCTGCTATTTTGAAACCATTCC
>JBAVYC010001088.1:0-6760 GCA_049698595.1 Desulfobacterales bacterium
CTGAAGTGGATGCGCTGACCTACAGCAAGGAAATCATCTGGTTTGTGATGGTCCTTATCGGCGTGGTCACCCTGATGTGCCTAGTTCCGTAGGTAGTGACAGTTCTGCCCAACCTGGTTTTCGGCAAGTGAGATAGGGAGGCAGGTTCAGAACTGGTTGAATGGTTTATTACGTAAATTATAGTTATAATTTTAGAATGTTACGATTGTTAAAACATGAAGTGTCCAATTATTTTGCAAATATGGAATAAATCCATATTTACAACCACTTAACCAGTCAACTAATCAACCAATCAACGATATCTGTAATTTATATTATTTAACCCTAAACTTGTACCATTGGGGTTGCCGGATCTATTAACACCCAACAGGGCCTGGTAGCAAGGAGGAGTAAAAAATGAAAGAAAAACGCAATGTCCATCTAAAGGTTCAGGAACTCTGCGATTGTTATGCCACAAACGACCCGCTCAAAGAGATGTCCACCGTAAAAAATGAAGGCGATAAAGATGAAGCCGCCTTAAAATGGCTGGCCTTATCCGCGCTGCATGGTGTCAACAGCAATGCTGAAACAATTACCATTACCCGCACCAAAGACGGTGATATCGATGTAACCGCAAAATATCGCGAATCAGAACTGCCATCCCCGGGTTCGGACATCGGCGCTAAAATAATCGCGGCGGTGCGGGAAATTACCCATATCGAAGGCAAAAAGGGCAAAACACCGCTGGCGCTCGGCATCCGCAACGACAGCATTGAAATCCAGGTAAAGATGGATTCCGAAGAAGACAAAGAAACAGTCACCCTTAACTTTCCCGGATAAGAGGAGATTGGACAGCGGCGCTAAGTTCGTGTTGGGCAGGTGGGTGAATGACAGCCCAACCCGGAATGACCGATAACCTGTTTGACGATGTGATTTCGATGATAAGAACAACGACCATAATCTTTCTAGTTTGTATTCTAACGGCATGTTCAGCTGAAAAGAGCGATATCACTCAGCCGCCCGACTATCAAAAATTTCTCACCACCGTTAATCCTGAATTCATGCTAACCACCTCGGAAGCCCTGGCCTGGCATCAGTACAAAGATCAATTTGGCCCAACGTATTCAGGAAATAAATCCTGGCATAAATTTCTTTCTTTTACGAAAAAGAAATTAAAAGCGTTTGGCGTCAAAGATCTTACCTTTAATAAATGGACGTATGACCGCTGGCATACCTCTGATTGGCCGGATGACAGCAACTGGTCGCTGAAATCCGACGGCCGGACGGTAAAGGTCGCCCATTACGGGGCCTATTCGGGGTCGACCGGTCCCGAGGGCATCACAGCCGAACTGGCTTTGTTCGACCCCGAGGCTGAGATGTCGGCATATGCGGGCAAAATAGTGGTCGTGCCGGTTGCACCGCATCCGGAACCGCCTTTAAAAGAAGACTATGAGAAATGGTTCACTTTAAATGATTACGAATATCTGTCCGACCCGGACACTTTCCCACCCCTGTTTACCAGGGTTTCCACGGGCAATTCGGTCGCCTACGATGTGTGGTGGCAACTGCGCCAGACAATCAACATCAATACCATCCTGGCCAAGAGTAAGGCCGCCGGCGGGCTCGTAATTTTTGACATGGGCTATGACCGCCTGGCAGGCCTGTACACCTTTCCGGTCCTCAAAATGTTTAATAATCCCACCCTGTATCTTGACCGCAAGGCCGGTGCTCAGGTTATTGAAGATGCCGAACAGGGCAAGACCGCCACACTGAAGCTGGTCGCCAAAGTCGAGCCCACAGAGACCTACCAGTTAATCGGCTACCTGCCCGGAAAAAATTACGGTACGCCCCGGGACGAAAAAATCATCCTCATAACCCACACGGACGGGCCATCCATTTCCCAGGACAACGGGGCTTTCGGTTTGCTGGGGATCCTCTCTTATTTTTCCCATTTTCCCAAAGCGGCACGTCCCAGAACCTTGATGGTCTTCCTGGACAATCGGCATTACATGCCCGGAATGGAGCGCGGCAATACCAAACAGGATTGGTTTACAAAACATCCCGCAGATAAGGAATCAATTGTGGCCCTCATCGCCATGGAACATCTGGGCCAGGTGGAATTCAGGGAGGCCGGTAATGCCTTTGCGCCCACCGGAAGAATCGAGCCTTCTTTTCTCTGGACGCGAAATAACGAGATCCTGATCGACAAAGCCATAAAGGCCGTAAAAGACCATAAATGGTCCCGCGTAATGGTGCAAAGCGTCGAAAGACCCGGTATCCACAATGGCCCCCAGGGGGTGTGGTACGGCATGGGAAAAATCGCTCTGGAATGGGATCTGCCGGCTTATGCCACCATGGGCACCCAAGGCGCCTACTGGTCGACCACCGGCCGCCTGGATGAATTTGATAAAAATCAGTTTGTCACCCAGGTGGCTGCCATGTGCCAGCTAACCGGAGAGCTTATGCTGATGGACTTTAATTAGATGATCGATACCCACGCCCATATCTGTGATCCGGCGTTCGACGATGATCGCAACGAAGTGCTGGAAAGAGCCGCAGATGCCGGTATCACAGTGGTAATTGCCGTGGGTGAAGATCTTGCTGATGCCCGGAAAAATATTGATCTTGCCGCAGATCATCCGGTATTGCGGCCGGCAGCCGGGTTGTATCCGACGATTCTTGATCGGGCCAGGGCCGCAGAGATGCATGGGTTTATCCGCAAAGAGCGTGCCGGACTCGTTGCCGTCGGAGAAGTCGGTCTGGATTTCTGGATAGTGAAAGAAGAATCCGATAAAGAACTTCAAAAAGAAATCTTCAGAGGTTTCATCACCCTGGCAAGCGAACTGGATCTGCCGCTTAACGTTCATTCCAGATCAGCCGGACGGCATGCCGTCGCCCTGCTGCTCGATTGTAATGCCGCCAACGTCCAAATGCATGCCTTCGACGCAAAAGCCTCGGCAGCGCAGCCGGCCCTTGAGGCCGGTTATTTTTTTTCCATTCCACCCTCGGTGGTGCGCTCCCGGCAGAAGCAGAAGCTTGTGAAAAAACTTCCGCTTTCTCATTTGCTTGTCGAAAGTGACAGTCCGGTGTTGGGCCCCGATCCGAACCGGCGCAATGAGCCGGTCAACGTTTCCATCGCCATTAAGGCAATTGCAGAATTAAAAAATATCAGTGAAGAGGAAGTTATGGAAGCCGTATTGGAAAATACCCGCAAGCTTTATGGAAATATGTAAGCGTTCATAGGTTAACGGGTTAGAGCGCAATGAACAGCGGACGCTTTGAAGATAAGAAAACTATTGACAAGAGGCCACATTTTTCGCGGATAGCCTCGTGAAAAGCATAGTGCCTTAGTGGCTGACCTACAACCCTTATCCTACGTCCTTTTAAGTTTGTTAATCGTCCTAAATCACCGGTTCTCCCTTATGCACCCTAACCCTATAAGCGCTGAGTTGTTTTGTAAACATTCGCAAATTAGATTTACGCCGTACAGGGTTATCTTGAAATATGAACGTCCAACATCGAACATCGAACGTCCAACGTCGAATGAAAAAAAAACATCCAATACCGAACGTTCAATACCTACTTTGTATATCTTTTCAGCCGTTTTGATACTCGTAACGAAAATCTTAATTAATTCTTCTGTTTCTTCACCTTTTCTCATTCAACATTCGATGTTGGACGTTCGATGTTCGATGTTCATATTTTTTTCAGTAAACCTTCCACAGTCCCTCGGCGTAAAAATAAGTTAGCCTTATGCACCCTCGCCCCGGTACATATGCGCTGGTTTTCACGGCCAAACAAAAAAAGCGCCTTGGCATCGGAAAACTGGGTACCCTCAATCTCCAACCCGGTTGTTATGTCTACGTGGGCAGCGCCTTCGGTCCGGGAGGTTTAAAAGCCCGTGTCGGACATCACCGCAAAAAATCCAGCCGACGCCATTGGCACATTGATTACCTGAGCAAATACCTGCCTCCTGATGAGGTGTGGTTTACCTACGATCCCACTCACAGAGAACATCATTGGTCGGAAGTCCTATCGTATGCCAGAGGAGCATCCTGCCCTCTACCGGGTTTTGGGTCATCCGACTGTCATTGCAGATCTCATCTTCATTTTTTTTCTTCCAGGCCATCCGACAATTATTTCCGCCGTAAAATTCATGCCGCTGTCGATAATCATAGCAGGATTTATATCCAAAAATTTCTTGACAAAATTTCGATAAGTGATATTCACTAACCACGACTAAATATATCGGAACTTCTACAATTTACTGGAATAACAGCATTTTTTGCGGCTATTTCTTTGATGAGCCGTATGGAATGATGGAATAGTGGAATGTTGGGCGTGAAAAGCGGAAAACGGACTATCCACAAGAAATGTTGAATCTGCTCTTTTTATGATGCTCTCCAGGCATCTAATTGCTGGTTTATTCCGCTAAAATACACCATCAAAAGAAGAAAACCAATGAAATAACATGTGATTTGATTACTGATTTCTTTAAACCCATCATTCCAAGATTCCAACATTACATTACTCCAGTTCTATCAATAGTTGGTAAGTATCACCCATCGGTCCATACTGCGAAGTTCATTCATTAATTTTTGATTTAGTGACACTGGGTCGAATGCTGGGCCGACCAAAAACAGGAGCTAAGAATCATGCCGACCAAACCCGTTTTTTTTGAGAAGAAGGACCATATTGCCACCCTGGTATTAAACCGACCGGAGGTGATGAACGCCATGAGCAAAGAAATGATTCTGGAATTGCACGCTGCCGTCAAAGAAATCGCCGCCGATGATGATGTCCACGTTGTTATACTCAAAGGCGCCGGCGATAATTTCTCATCCGGTGCGGATATATCGCTTTTCTCAGAAAGCATCGCCCCGCATGACTGGTTGGTCGCCATGAAAGGTGTGGGACGGATTGTGAGAACCCTGCGGGAAATGCCCCAGCCGGTGGTCACCCAACTCAAAGGAGTTGCCGTCGGTGGCGGCGCCAATCTGGCCCTGGCGGGAGATTTTGTCATTGCGGCCGATAATGCGAGATTCTGTGAAATATTCGTCAACATCGGTCTCATCATGGATTACGGCGGCACCTATCTTCTTCCGCGACTAGTGGGTCTTACCAAAGCCAGGGAGCTTGCAATGCTGGGAAACGAAATCGACGGCAAAACAGCCGCCGCCATCGGCCTTGTCTACAAGTCGGTGCCCGAAGACGAGATTGAAAAGGAGGTCGCTGCATTGGCTGAAACCCTGACACATAGGCCACCGCTTGCATTGAGATTGATTAAGGAGGGTCTTGAGAAGAGTTTTGACATGTCCTTAAAGGAAGTCCTGGATTGGGAGGCCGCCCACCAATCCATCGCCCTCCAGACGCCGCAACATAAAGAGATTGTGCAACTGTTCCTGGATTCGAAAAATACCAAAAATGGAAAGGCGGTTGACTAGTTGATTGGTTGAATGGTTGATTTAAATCAAAGGATGATATCCATTTAAACCAGTAAACGTATTCAACCCAGTCAACTCAATCAACTTATTCAACGCAGTCAACCCAATCAACTCAATACACCACCCGGAAGGTACAAAATGGCTGTAAAATCCAAATCCGCAACTCAGATTTATTTCAATAAGGATCATGATATGGTCCGCAAAGCCGTGCGAGAATTTGTCGAAAAAGAGATTAATCCCTTCATGGACACGTGGGAAGAAAAAGGTGAAGCGCCGCTTCACGACCTGTTCAAGAAAATGGGAAATCTGGGCTTTCTCGGTATTCGCTATGATACCGAATACGGCGGTCAGGGGATGGACTATTGGTATGACACTGTTTGTCTGGAAGAGCTCGGACGGATTCACGGATCCGGCATACCTGTTGCCATTGCCGTTCAAACCCACATGGCAACCCCGGCCATTTATGAATATGGGAGCGAATATCTAAAGGAAACCTATTTAAAGCCTGCAATTGCCGGCGATATGGTTGCGGCCATCGCTGTCACTGAGCCGGGGGCCGGATCGGACGTCAGTGCCATTCAGACCACAGCCCAAAAAAATGGCAAATTCTATATCATCAACGGCGCCAAAACATACATTACCAACGGTACCCAAGCCGATTTCTTGACGCTCTTGGCGCGGACCAGTGATGATCCGGGCTATAACTCATTTAGTCTCTTCGTCGTTCCCACCGACCTCCCCGGATTCAAAGTAAGCCGAAAACTGGATAAGTTGGGATTGCGAAGCAGTGATACGGCCGAGCTCTTTTTTGACGATCTGAAAGTGCCCGCTGCAAACCTGATCGGCAATGAGGGCGAAGGATTCGTCTACCAGATGCGGCAGTTTCAACACGAGCGTTTCTCTGCCATTCCCATGTCGTATATTTCTGCAGAAGAAATCATGGCCATGACCGTCGAGCACCTGCGCCAGCGGATTGTTTTCGGCAAACCCTTGATTACCAAGCAGGTCCTCAGGCACCGGCTGGCAGACTGGCAGACTGAAACCGAAAGTTTACGCCAGCTCACCTACCATATCGTAAGAATGAAAGAAGCCGGACTGGATGTTACCCGGGAGGTTTCCATGGCGAAACTATACGCTGCTCAGGTTTTAATGAAGGTGGCCGACGGTTGTCTGCAGATGTATGGTGGTCTGGGATTCATGAACGAAATGCTGATTTCGCGGTACTATCGGGATGCCCGTCTGATATCCATCGGCGGCGGAGCGGATGAAATAATGCGGGAAATTATTGCAAAAATAGAATTGGGATAATCAGGTTGCGGGTTCAAAGGTTCAGGGTT
>JBAVYC010001089.1:0-3519 GCA_049698595.1 Desulfobacterales bacterium
GTATGTGGGTGCGGACGGCTACCGCCCCGATGCCGTTTCAGGTGTCCGGCTGGCCAAAGAATGGGTAGGAGGCGTGTGAAAATGGAAAAATCAAACCAGGAACTTTATCAGGAGAGAATGCAGCGGGTGAAGGACGTGATCGCGCTAAAAGCGCCGGACAGGGTGCCGATCGTATCGCCGATACAGGCCTTTACTTACAGGTATGCGGGGGTCTCCCTCAAAGAGGCCATGTATGATTATGCCGCAGCGCGAAAAGCCGCACGTAAATTTTGTCTCGACTTTCAACCGGATCTCGATTTCGGGCCGGTGCTGATGTATCCGGCCAAGGCCATGGATCTTCTGGGGCTGCAATGGTTCAGGTGGCCGGGGCACGGCATCAGCGAGAACACCATGTATCAGTTCATCGAAGGCGAATACATGCAGGAAGATGAATACGATGAATTTATCTTCGATCCCGGGCATTTCATGACGACCAAATGGATGCCGCGGTCCTTCGGCAACCTCAAGGGGCTGGAAAAGTTCCCCCCCATGCGAGGATCGATGTGGTACGGCTGGCTGGGTACGGTGCCCCCTTTTGCAGACGTCCCCGAACTCTGGGATGCCTTGGAAGCCCTGAAAAAGACAGGCGCGGAGATTGCACGCTGGTTCGAATCCCTTGATCTATATAAGCAGGAGATAAAGGCGGAAGGATTCCCCATTGCTTACGGCGGTTGGGCTTTTGCACCCTTTGACCTGCTGGGGGATACACTGCGGGGTGTCGAAGGTATCTTTACCGACATGATCGGGCAACCGGACAAACTGTTGGCCGCCGTCGAGAAGATGGTTCCGATCGCCATTGAAGCCGGTGCTGCTGCGGCAGAGGCCAACGATCCGCCCATGGCCTGGATCTGGCTGCATAAGGGGTCCGACGAATTTATGTCGGTTAAACAGTTCAATCGGTTCTATTGGCCCTCTTTGAAAAAGCTGATCTGCGGCCTGATCGACAAGGGCGTCATTCCGGTCGTATACGGCGAGGGCAACGAAACTTCGCGGCTGGAATATTACACCGAAATTCCGAAGGGCAAGACCACTTTCCATTTTGCCACAACGGACATCTTTAAGGCCAAAGACGTACTGAAGGATGTCTGCTGCATTTCAGGCAACCTGCCCAATTCCCTCATGGTAACCGGTACCCCGGATGACGTGAAGGCGTATTGCAAAAAGCTGATCGACTATTGCGGGAAGGACGGCGGGTACATCATGGACACCTCGGCCCTGCTCGATGAGGCAAAACCGGAAAATGTAAAGGCGATGTTTGAGTATACCCGGGAGTACGGTGTTTATCGATAGGGTCCGGCATCATTGGCTCTTCGGCCCGCGTTTAAAGATCGAACGATTTTACATTCGGATATCGGGTCTTAACCATGAAAGTCGATAGCACATATTTTGGTACGCTTGCCAACGGTTTGCGGGTTGACAAGCACACCCTCGAAAACCGCAAAGGCCTCACGGTCGATCTGTCTGCATTCGGTGCGGCGATTATCCAACTCGCCATGCCCGATCGAAGCGGCCGCATCGATAACATTGTATTAGGATACGATGCCCTAGCGGACTATGAAAGAGACAGGTACTATCTGGGTGGCACTATCGGGCGCTATGCCAACCGCATTGCCAAGGGCCGATTCTTTCTGGACGGTCGGCGGTGCGACTTAGCGCGAAACGACGGCGCGCACCACCTTCACGGCGGTGTCATCGGTTTCAACAAAAAGCTCTGGTCGGCGGAAGCGGCGGTCGGCAGTGATACCTGCAGTGTGACCTTCTCCTATTTATCGGAGGATGGCGAGGAGAACTATCCGGGCAACCTGAACGTGACGGTAACCTACCGTTTGACCGATTCAAATGAACTTTTCATCGACTACACCGCCCGAACGGATCGGACGACACCGGTGAACCTGACGAACCATGCATATTGGAATCTCCTGGGGGCCGGGAAAAGTACCATTCTGGATCACGAGTTGACCTTGAACTGTTCCCGCTATTTGGAGGTCGACGAAAGTCTAATCCCTACCGGTGAGGTGATCGCGGTCGAAAACGCGGCCCTCGATTTTACGAGGCCAAAGCGAATCGGGACCGACATCACTGCGACGGGAAAGGGCTATGACCACTGTTTTGTGGTCGATGAGGCGGCGGTGCCCAACCCGGGCGGCCTATCGTTAGCCGCCACGCTCAGAGAGAACACGCATGGGCGCTGTATGACCGTATACACCGATCAGCCGGGCATTCAGCTCTACACCGGCAACTTTTTGGATGGGGTGCCGGGTTGCCGCGGGGCGTTTTATGGGAAACATGCGGCACTCTGCCTCGAGACGCAGAACTTTCCGGATGCCGTCAACCAACCCGGTTTTCCCGATCCCATTCTGTTGCCCGGCAACGTCTTCCGAACCACGACCATGCACGGGTTTACCCATTGTTGAGCGTCGTAAGGGCAACGTGCAGCGACGGCTGCGATGATAAAAATTTTATTTTTAAAAATTTAAATAAAAAAAATTTCTTGACACTGACTGTGCAATGATTGCTATACACGGACATAGAAATACAATTCCTTACATGCAATACGTTTCATCGCAAACCCGAATTATCATGGAGGTCCAATTATAACGCGTTTGACATATCCATAAGGGAGGTGATCCAATGAAAAAGCTGAATGTGGGCATGATCGGCTATAAGTTTATGGGGAAAGCACACAGCAATGCCTGGAAAAAGGCACCCTATTTTTTTGATGTGCCGGTCGAGCCGGTTCTAAAAGTGGTCTGCGGACGGCACGCGGGGCCTTTAAAGGCATTCGCCGACCGCTGGGGCTGGGAAGAGATCGAGACGGACTGGAAAAAGGTGATCGATCGGGAAGATATCGACATCGTGGATATCGGGGTGCCGACGCACCTGCACCATGATATCGCATTGGCCGCTGCAAAGGCGGGTAAACACATTTTTTGTGAAAAACCCATGGCTGTTTCATACGACCAAGCCAAGGAGATGTTCGAGGCGGCCAGGGAAAACGGGATCACGCACTATCTCAATCACAACTACCGCCGCTGCCCGGCTGTCAGGCTGGCGAAGCAGTTGATCGACGACGGAAAAATCGGCAGAATTTTTCACTGGCGAGGTGCGTATCTGCAGTCCTGGATCGTCGATCCGCAGTTTCCGTTAACCTGGCATCTTCAAAAGGAGACGGCAGGGTCGGGTCCCCACTACGATCTCAATTCCCACAGTGTGGATCTGGCGCGGTATCTGGTGGGGGAGATCAAAAGCGTCGCCTGCATGACTACTCAATTTATCCCGGAGCGACCCCTGCCGGACGAGGAGGCCGCCGGAACGTTCAAGGGCGCCACGACCGGAGAAGGCATGGGGAAGGTCACGGTCGAGGATGCAGCTTTTATGCTGGTGGAGTTTGAAAACGGAGCCCTGGGATCCTTTGAGGCCACACGGTTTGCACCGGGCAGAAAAAACTATAACTATTTTGAAATTTACGGGAGTCAGGGG
>JBAVYC010001090.1:0-3085 GCA_049698595.1 Desulfobacterales bacterium
GACGGTCGTTGATTTGCCTAAAATCACCCCCATCACACAATATTATATTGATGAAGTCGGCGCTGGAAACAGAGTTAAGGTGGTAACAGCCGACGCAATTCGTGGTCCGATACCAGGCTCATATGATGTTGCGGTCATGTCGGCATTTATCCAGTTACTTTCACCTGAAGAGGCCCGCTGTGCTATCAAAAATGTAAGCAAGGTAATGAATCCAGGAGGTGAAATTTATATAAGGGGCTATGGTATCATTGATAATTCGCGCATTTCACCCAAGAAATTAGTGGGATTTAATCTGGTTTATATTAATGTCTATGACGAAGGTCAAGCTTACACAGAACAAGAGCATAAGGGTTGGCTGGAAGAAGCTGGCTTTGGAAATTTTAAGCGTGATATTCTGGCGGATGGAAGCAGTATTATCACAGCTCGGAAAATCGATTGAACTGAGAAAATTAATCGTTTGTCAATATCCCGGCTCAAGATTCTGGAGAATTATCATTCTTATTCTTTTAATTTGAAACACAGGGCACTTGTGACCTTTCTGCCAGTATGGTTCAGTTTGATATATAAATGTGACTGGTACGAATTGAGCTAAGCAGATAGAGGTATTTATCTCCAATAATTACACTTCGGAAATTCAAAGGGATAATCAAGCAGAATCACGAAAAGAACTAACCAAAATGACTTTTCGCAATCACTGGATCAACCTTCTTAACAGAGCAGCGACTGGTACCCAAAAGACCCGGAGGCTTTTAACGCCAATCGGCTTGACCATCTTTGGTGCGTTCACGACACTGTTCGTGATCGCCGCAATTTTTGTTGACAGGTTGCTAAGCCTGCCCCGTATCTTGCCGGAGGGTACAAGTCTTCCAGTATCAATACCGCTGATAGTAGTAGGACTTGCTGTTACGGCCTGGTCTGCATTACACTTTCTGAAAGTGCAAGGAACACCGGTCCCTTTCAATCCGCCCCCGAAAGTTGTCAACACTGGGCCTTACAGATACGCGAGAAATCCTATGCTTACGGGAGTCTTTATGCTTTTGTTCGGTTTGGGATTCAGTATCAACTCTTTTTCACTCGTGTTATTCTTCACGCCGCTTTACGTGTTGATCAATGTTTGGGAACTAAAAAATATTGAGGAGCCTGAGCTTATAAAGCGTTTGGGTGGTGAATATGCAGAATATCGAAGAAATACTCCGATGTTTATTCCGAGATTCAGATCAAAATCTAAATAACATACTTAACAACTCGGCAAAGCGGTACCGAATCTGCTGTAAAGGCGCAAGGCGGAGTTGCCCGATTAAATAACGCTTGCATATCACGGTCCTCACCAAAAAAAGTAGGCCATAAAGGAGAAAAATGAATCACAAGATTAACCTCCAAACCATCGCAAACGAGATAAAAGCAGCACAGGATCAGTGCAAGCCAATTGAACCTTTAACATCACGGTTTGGTAATTTCAGTAATGACGAAGCATATGCTGTGGCTCAGCTGATCCACGAAATGCGAATCAAAGAAGGGGCGGAACCGGTTGGCCGAAAGATAGGATTCACCAACCCGGAAATGTGGAAAATATACGGAGTGTGCGAGCCGATTTGGGGTTATATATACGATACCACAGTCTTACAACTGACTGGCTCAGAGGTCCGATGTCGCATCGGACATTTCGCCGAACCAAAGATTGAACCGGAAATTGTTCTACACTTCGGAACATGGCTTCCAATGAACGCTGATACATCTGAAATTTTGGCGTCAATTGACTGGATTGCCCATGGGATTGAAATTGTTCAATCCCATTTTCCCGGTTGGAAATTCAAAGCTGCAGACACTATCGCTGATTGGGGACTACACGGAGCGCTAATTGTTGGCAAACCACTGGAGGTGAACCAGCTTGGAGCAAATGTGGCCGCCGATATTGAAAACTTTGAAGTCACGTTGTCATGTGGCGACGATGAGCTCGAACCAGGGAAAGGTTCCAATGCACTTGGTAGTCCCTTGGAGGCCGTCGGGCATTTGATTCGTGTTATCACGAAACAGCCACACGCCTCAGCTCTTCAGTCAGGAGAGATGGTTACAACGGGCACGCTGACAGCGGCGCTTCCGATTTGTCCAGGACAGACTTGGAGGACGAATTTAAAGGGCATTGGGTTGTCAGGTATCACCGTATCCTTTGAAAAATAAGACGCATTGGAATCTTTTTCATGAATTGTCTTTTCAATATAATATTTTTCAAAAAAATAGCCATCGTATTCTTGAAATGCAATGAATCTTAAGAATTTCGTTCATGCTGGCAAGTATTCCTCAGTTGTGATAACCCTATAATATCCGTAAAATGGCAAAATCGTTATACCATCTACGTATCTGTATCTAAGCCATTTTGCATGTATTCTTAATGATATCTGAACCTGGCAAGGAGGAGAATTTGGCAACTATATTTGTCCATTTCATTGTAATGCTCTCTTTAATTATTGCAGGATGTGTTTCGAGCTTACCTCCTTCATCGTCCACATTACCAGCGCACTCTCTTGCGGAAAGAATTGATTCAGTTGAAAATCGTATGCCCGTAAGAGAGTGGCTTAAATGGAACGAAAAAACCCTCGTTGACCGCATGGAGCATTACAATGTCCCGGGAGTCAGCATAGCCGTTATCAATAGCGACCAAATTGAATGGGCCAAAGGTTATGGGACTTTTGAAGTAGGTAGTAATAAATCGGCAACTCCGAATACTCTTTTTCAAGCAGCTTCGATCGGCAAATCACTTACAGCTATTGCGGCTATGCATTTTGTGGAAGAGGGTCTCCTTAATCTTGACGAAAATGTGAACGACAAATTAATCTCTTGGAAAGTACCTGAAAACAGCTTTACGGTAAAGGACAAGGTAACCTTGCGAAGGCTATTAAGCCACACAGCAGGTATGACGGTTAGCGGTTTCAGGGGCTATTCAGAAGGAGAGAAAATACCAACTTTATTGCAAATTTTAGATGGGAAACTACCAGCTAACAATGAACCTATTCGTGTCGATAGAACTCCAGGGAAATCATTTCGCTATTCTGGTGGTGGTTTCCAGGTTGTACAGCAGCTACTTGAG
>JBAVYC010001091.1:0-3278 GCA_049698595.1 Desulfobacterales bacterium
AGCCTGCAGTCCGTCCACCAAACAGGCCGCAAAATGAACGGTGCCGTTCCCGTGGTCATGCTCTCTCATCTGGCAAAGGAAGCCGATGTAAAGCGTGCCTTAAACGAAATTAACGCTCTGGATGTCGTCAGCAGTGAAGCGGTGCTCATCCGAATCGAGAATGATGAACTGGATTGAAATGCAGATGTTGTTGATTGGTTGATTGGTTAAATGGTTGTAAATATGGATTTATCCCATATTTGCAAAACAATTTGACCCTTCATGTTCCAATAATCGTAAACCACTGAAATTATGACTATAATTTACCTAATCAACCATTCAACCAGTAAACTATTCAACGAGGTCTGGATATGGATATTGTGTGCTCAGATTTAGAAGGCATTTTTACTCCTGAAATTTGGATCAATTTCGCTGAAATTACAGGTATCGAAGAACTCAGACTGACAACCAGGGATATATCCGACTACAATGTTTTAATGCAAAGACGCCTGGCTATTTTGGATGAGAACAATCTTAAGCTCGACGATATCCAGGCGGTCATCGCAAAAATGGAACCGCTGCAAGGTGCCCTCGAGTTTTTAGACTGGCTCAGATCTATGCTGCAGGTCATTATTGTATCCGACACCTATGTTGAGTTTGCCGGACCTTTGATGGAAAAACTGGGCCGACCGACTCTTTTTTGCAATACCCTGACCGTCGCTGCGGACGGTTCAATTGGCGGATATAACCTGCGCCAGCCCGACGGCAAGAAAAAGGTCGCTCTTGCACTGAAAACGCTGAATTACAGGGTAATCGCCATCGGCGATTCCTATAACGATATCGCCATGCTCAAGGCCGCCGACCACGCAATTTTATATTGCCCGCCGGGTAATGTTAAAAAAGAAAATCCAGAATTTCCAGCAGTACTTAATTACGCTCAACTGAAAAGCCAACTTCTTAAAATAATTCATGATTGACCGAAGGAATGGCTAATTTCATTCGCCAGTCCAGGGGGAACCCTTTATGTTCAGTCATCGCACCAGGTACCGCGTCATTTACGGGGATACCGACAACATGGGCCAGGCCTATTATGGAAACTATTTTCGCTGGTTTGAGATCGGTCGCAGTGAAATGTTCAGGGCCCTGGGACTTTCTTACAAAGCCGTAGAAGACAATGGTATATTTCTCCCCGTCTCCGAAGCCCATTGCAAATACGCCAGACCGGCCAAATATGATGATATCCTGGTGATTGAGACCTCCCTGGACCCCAAAATCAAAGCCGGGCTTAAGTTCGACTATAAAATCTATCAGGAAGATGGAAAAACGCTATTGGCCAAAGGGTATACCAAACACCCCTGCATCAACCAGGAGGGGAAGGTCGTACGCCCCCCGGCTTTTATCAATAAGATTATCGCCAAAACCGTTCTCTGAGCAGATGAACAATGCAGATAGACACGTCAAGGTTTGATCATTGCCGCCTTCTGGTAGTCGGTGATTTAATGATCGATGAATATGTATGGGGGGAAGTGGAGCGCATCTCTCCGGAAGCACCGGTTCAGGTGGTATCGGTTAAAAATGAGGAATACACGCTGGGTGGCTCCGGGAATGTGGTCAACAATCTGGTGGCACTGGGAGCTAAAGTTTCCGTACTCGGCGTCACCGGCACAGACAGAGGTCGGACACTCTTGCTGAATAAACTTAACGATCTTGGCGTGGATACCCGGGGTGTTATTCAGGAAAGCTCACGGCCAACAACAAAAAAAACACGGATAATTGCAAATCATCAACAGATGCTGCGTATAGACCGTGAGACCAAAAAAGAGGTTTCTTTTTCAACCTTCAGGTCCCTCACGGCGCTGGCTGAAAAAATCATTCCCGGGGTAGATTTGATTCTGATTTCAGATTACGGTAAAGGATTGATCACCCGCACTCTGGTTGCCGATCTGGTTAGTATTGCCAAAAACAACAATAAGATGACGATTGCCGATCCTAAAGGGCTCGATTTTTCAAAATATTCAGGCGTATCATTGCTGACCCCAAACAGCAAAGAGGCTTCCCTGGCCTCGGGGATAGAAATTTCAGACGAAAAAAGTATCGCGACCGCCGGCAACATCCTGATTGAAAAATCAGGAATCGATAAACTCCTGATCACCTGCGGCAAAGACGGCATGGTCCTTTTCGAACCCGGCTGCAAACCGTTCAGGATCAGCACAAGGGCCCGGGAAGTCTATGATGTGTCCGGTGCCGGAGACACCGTAATGGCTGTCCTGGGGCTTGGCCTGGCCGCCGGTTTGCCCCTTAAAGAGGCAATTACCCTGTCAAACACCGCCGCAGGAATTGTGGTCGGTAAAGTGGGAACGGCAACAGTGAGCAAAAGGGAACTTTTGCAGGCTTTAGAACAAACTTCCGAAGACAGCGTTTCCAAATACAAATCGTTAAACGAAATTTCCCAGCTTTGCCGGAAGCTGCAGAAAGACCGTAAACGGATTGTAATGACCAACGGCTGTTTTGACCTTTTGCACGTCGGCCACATCCGGCTCTTTTCTGCATCCAAACAGCTTGGCGATGTAATGATTGTCGCCATTGATGACGATGACTCCGTCAAGCTCCTAAAAGGTGCAGGCCGGCCCGTTATCGGCATCACCGAGCGCATCCGTATCCTCAGTGCCCTGGACAGCGTGGATTATGTGGTCGTCTTTGCCACCAATGAATTAGATAATGTCATTGGCGCCATTCGGCCTGACGTATTGACAAAGGGCAGCGACTACGAATCAGCAGAAATTTTTGGGCACGAAATTGTCGAAGGCTACGGGGGACGGATCGAACGAATACCCATAACAGAAAAGATCTCCGCCACTCAGATTATAAATAGCATCAAAAATAAATGATAAGTATCCGGAAAAATTCCCGGGGTGTCGTATTCAAGGTGCTGGTACAACCGCGTTCATCCCAAAACATAATCGTTGGGCTTCAGGATGACGCGCTGAAAGTCAAACTTACCGCCCCGCCCGTGAACAATGCCGCCAACCGCATGATTATTCAATTTCTGGCAAAGGCTCTAGCAGTCCCAAAATCCTCTTTAGAAATCGTTTCCGGACATAACAGCCGCAACAAACAGGTGCTTCTGCATGCTGGCCGAACCAACATCTCTGAAAAAGAGCATAATCGCCTTAAGCAGCTGATTTTAAAACTCGAAAATTCAGCAACAAAATGAAAATACAGATATCGTTGATTGGTTAAGTGGTTGTAAATATGGTTATCCCATATTTGTAAAATAATTGGACACTTCATGTTTAAGC
>JBAVYC010001092.1:0-2305 GCA_049698595.1 Desulfobacterales bacterium
CCGCTGAGCACTTCGACACCATCATAGCCGGCCTTTTTGACCCTCACGGCCGCCTGGGAAAAACGGTTGACTATTTCCTTGATTTCATCGATGGTCAGCTCCCGCGGTGTCTCTCGGGTCATTCGGGAGGGAACGGCCGAAGGCGCGACCGCCTGTTTGCCGTCCAGAAAGAAAGAAAAGTTGTAACGACCGGCATGATTGATCTGGACGACGGCGCGCGCACCGTTTTCCTGAATCGCTTGCGCCAGGCGCTTGAGGCCGGGTATGAATTCATCTTTATGCGCACCGATGTTGGTGACGTTGCCGGAATACTCATCGACGGTGGCATATCCGACCGTGATGATACCCACACCTCCCCGGGCCCGCTCGGCGTAAAATTCGATCAGCTGATCGCTGACCTCGAAGTTAACGGCCATGTTCATGTGCATGGCCGGCATGCAAATTCGATTTTTCAATTCCAGTTGATTAATTTTAATGGGTTCAAACAGGGGATCATTCACGTTGCCTCCTTAAAGCAAAACATAGTGGGTTCTGATTCATACGAGTTAGGCCTAAAGTTCATGAGCGTTAAATTGTTTTGTAAACAGTCACGGATTATATTTGTGCCTCAAAGGGTTGTGTTAAAGATGAACATCCTTTTTCAGTAAACCTCCTCGCTTCCCGGCGTAAAAATAACCTAGCGCTTATGAGTCTATGGTTCTGAGAGCTCAATGGTAATGCCGTTCAAGGCGCTGGGCATGGTCATGGCGATCTTTTTGCCTCTTAATCCGACTCTTGGTTCTTGATCCAGCATTGCGACCCCACGCTGCTTCAGGTCTTCGACGTCTGCTTCGATGCTGTCCGACAATAGGCAAAAATGATGAATGGCATCCCCTTTTTCCCGGGCAAAGCGCCCCAGAAATCCATCCTCGCTTTTATCTTCTAAAAACTCCAATGCGACACCGTTTACCTCCACAAGGGCGCATTTCATCTTCTTTTCCGGAAACCCCTTGATTGCAGGGCTTTCAAAATTAATAATCTGCGATAACGCATCCAAGCTTTTTTCGATATCTTTAACGACGATACCCAGATGACCGATGCCTTTAATCATAAGTTTTCTCCTTTTTCAAATCATAAATGCCCCGCCATTCACATCCAGGGTCACCCCCGTAACAAAGGGTGAGTCGAGCAGGTATTCGAACGCCCGAACGACATCCAGGGCATTTCCCAGACGGGGCACAGATATCTTTTTCTTCAGCAGAGCCTTTTTTTCTTGCGACCACTGTGTGAATATGCCCGCATCTTCAATGAATGCCGGCGCAATGGCATTGACGGTAACCCCGGATAAACCCAGCTCTTTGGCGGCATAGCGCGTCAATCCCAGCATACCGGCTTTGGATGCTGCATAATGAGGCCCGACCACCCCGCCGCCCCGGGCTGCAATCGATGATATATTGACGATGCGGCCAAATCTATTTGCCTTCATTTCGGGAACGACCTGGCGGCACCAGTAAAAAGCGCCACTGAGGTTGACCCGGATGGTCTCGTCCCAATCCTGCACGCTGATTTCGTCAAAAGATCTTGCCGGCATAATTCCGGCGTTGTTGACCAGGATGTTCACCGCACCCAGTTTGCTGCGAACGGTGTGATGGTGATCGGCCACAACGTCAGGGTCGCCGGCATCGCCTTTGAGCGTCAGGATGGTCTGGTTTTCCTGTAGCAAACCCTCCAGGTGTCGGCGGGCTTTGCCGGCGTCTTTATCCTCACCTTTGTAGGTTATGGCAAGAGATGCGTTACGTTTCACCAAGGATTCGGCAATTGCCAGGCCGATCCCGCGGGTCCCCCCGGTTACGACAGCGATTAATTTATCCATAAGTTTATATCCCTAAAAAAAATTAGGACAGAAGAGGTGAAAATTTAGAAGAAGCCATGATCTAAAATCGTTAAGGAATTAACATACATCGCCTGTAAATTCAAATTTTATAATAAATGATCCCCCCCATATCATTTGGTTTAATAATTTGTTGACAATGTCACCGAACGGTGATAAGTTTGGTTTTAAAAAATGATTGAAGAGAATCTATGGCAAATTTGACATATAAAAAGAACCGTGCTGCTCCGACAAAAATCAGAGACCGCGAGTCTACCCGTGCCCGGCTGATTGCGGCGGTCGGAACCCTGCTGGCCAGGGAAGGTTTCACGGGGTTAGGGGTCAATGCCGTCGCCCGGGAAGCCGGGGTTGATAAGGTTTTAATCTACCGCTATTTTGGCGGCTTGCCGGATCTTATTGTTGCCTTTGGGCGTGAGGGTAATTTTTGGCCCTCGA
>JBAVYC010001093.1:0-2621 GCA_049698595.1 Desulfobacterales bacterium
GACTTTACGTTGCTCAATTAATTAGATTCATATTTGGGAACCTGACACGGGCTGTAATATGATCTTATGAGTCGCACCAGGGCGGGCTGAACCGTTCAACCTATGTAGAAACATCCGCCATCCTCAGTAAAAAAAGTCCGAATACCGGTTTGGGAGTAAATTAATATTGTGGAAATGAAAGGACCGGAATCTTGAAAACTGTCAATGAAACCGTCGATGTGGCCATTGCCGGCGGGGGAACGGCCGGGCATGTCGCTGCCTTACAGGCTGCTAGAGCCGGGATAACCACTTCCATCATCGAAGCGGGAACCATGCTGGGGGGCACGATGACGGCCGGCGGTGTGTATATGCCGAACCATTTTTTCAGCACCGAAAACCCGGTGGTACTCGGTATCCCATGGGAGCTGTACACAAAATCAAAGGAAATTGAAGGCCTTCCGATACCGGATTGTAAACAGAGAAGGCCGGTGGAAAATCCAAGCTACTATAGCTATATCAATGTGCCGATTTATGCGTCGATCGCTGAAGAAGAAGCCGTCAGGGCCGGTGTCATTCTCCATTATCATGAGTTCATAGCAGATGTCAGAGTGGCTGGAGACTACTGGGAGATCGTCTCTTTCGGCCGCGGTATCAGGCGAATTACAAAAGCCAAAGAGATCATTGATTGCACGGGCGACTCCGATGTGGTCAGAATCCTCGGCCTGGGAGTGCTGCGTGACAGGGTCAGGCAGCCGGGTGCTTACCAGTACAAAATAGAAGGTATCGAATATGAGCAAATATGGGATGGAGAGGTTCAAACCCTATACGACGAGGCAATGGAAAACGGGATATTGCAGAAAGGTGATTTTGCCTATTTAAACTCACTGCCGTTTCGATATTACCTGGCCCATGGCGGCCATAACGGGACCCACATCTACGATGCGGATACCTCCGACGCGGACGGTCAAACCCGAGCCAATCTGGAAGGCAGGGCGCGGATGTTGCGGATGTTCAAGTTCGTAACTTCATCGATTCCCGGATGCGAAAGAGCAGTGCTCAAAACGATGTACCCTTACGGGCTGGCGCGCGAAACCTATCGGACCGAGGGAGAGTATATCGTGACGAAAGAGGATTTTCTAAAAGCCACGGATTTTAAAGATAAAGTCTGCAATGCCTTCAATTATATCGACATGCACAACGAAGAGACCGGCTGCGACGTTTATTTTCATGAGTCCAAAGATCTTCTTCCCAAGGTGCCGTTCCGGGCGCTGATCCCCAAAGGCAGCTCCAGGATAACCGTGGCGGGCCGGATCGTGTCGGCGGACCGGGTGGCGCTTGCAGGTATTCGCGCTCAATGCACATGTATGGCCATGGGTCAGGCTATGGGTGCCGCTGCTGCGCTGGCGGTGAAAAAAGATATTCCATCGCGAGACATCGATGTCAAAGACATCGTTGCACTTACGGTCGAGCACGGTGCGGTTCCCATTTGAAGTATAGCGTGATTTTGGTCCTGCGGGTGACTCGGATGGATTCGGAGAGGAATGCCAATGAGGAAGAATTTGCCTTTAACAGGTGTTCTACTACTTTTCGTGATTGTTGTGATAGCAGTGATCACCGAGGGTGGGATTATATCGGCCCGAGCGGGTGATGATCCCGGTGATTTACTCAATTACAGCTTCTCAGTCTGGCTGGGAAGCGGTGTTTACCAAGTGAAAAGTGCAGGCAAACGGTTTGCGGTATTGCTTGCGCCCTTTGCCTATACATTGCGCAATGCCCAATATGATAATGCGGCATTCCGCGATAAACTTGGATTTCGGTTGCTCTTGCCGGCACTCGTGGCGGTCGAAGAGGAAACAGATAGCGACTTTACCTTCGGATCGGCAGCTTTTGTCCCCGGTCTCGAAGTGCAGATACCGATAAATAAATACTGGACCTTAAAACCGTTTGGGCAGTTTGGTGCCGGCAAAGATACCGCCGGCGGAGACCTGCAATATATCTATGGTGGGGGGGCAAGAAGCCTGGTCAGCTTTCCCTGGCAAAAGTTTAATTTCGGAATCGGCAATTCAATAATTTTGGCCGAGGATAAAGATTCTGCATCAAACGACAGCAATGGTTTTTCGATGGTAGAAGCCGCTCTGGATGTAAGTCACCCAATTGGACTCAGCTTTCGAAATCAGGCGCTCGATGCCGGGGTTTTTTTCGTTGCAAGACGCTTCTTTAACCGGGTGGACTTTCTTGAAGACGGTGGCGAGACGGAAAGAGTCAATCGGATCTATACTATCGGGATGACGATAGGCGCCCGTGATTCCGTTTCGATCTGGAACATAAAATTTGATCGGGTCGGCATAGATTATACCTGGGGCAACGCCGGTCTTCGAGGAATCGGATTTAATTTGGGATTTCCCTTTTAGTCTGAACGCAAAGATTTTGCTCAGGTACGTAACCCGCAATTCCGACCCTTGTGAAAGCCATGATATTGTCAAATGCTATCCACTCCGGGCCGGGCCTGGTTATTAAGGCGTAAAATGAGTGGCGTGGCGTGAAAAAATTGGGTCTCACGCGACGGCGCTACGGCGCAACGATAAAAAACTTCGATGAGTGATGAAAATTTATAAAAACATCACGTGGCGACGTTGCGACGT
>JBAVYC010001094.1:0-2815 GCA_049698595.1 Desulfobacterales bacterium
CTGTGATCTGCTTATCAACGGGCCGGAAATTTTTTACTTATAACAACCGTCGGCGGGCCGGCATCATCGTTGCCCGAAGCGGTCGGCTGATTCTTTCAGATTTTTATATTGTTTAAAAAGGATATAGACACCCCAGACAAAGGCGCAAATCATCAGAAGCGTTCCAAGAGCATTGGCTAAATTCGCCAGCACATGATCGTATCGCAGCAACTTGGTTTCCCGCAGAATGAATTCCCAGTCATGAAAGCCGTAGGGCGAAGTCCGTCCGGTGTTGCCGCCTAGCAGCGGCAGCGTCCGTGACCTGGCATCATTGATGTAGGGGGCCAGATCCATGAAATTTTGGCCTGTCCACCACAAGGTAAATGACGCTGCAAAAGTATCTCTGGTTCTTATTAATTGCGTTTGCCGCTATTTTCAAAGTGGATGAAATCGATCAGGAATACGGCCCCCAGCAAGACGGCTTTTTGGGAAAGATCGATGCCATTGGGAAAGGTGATGCCGAAATTGTCGGCGTCCGTGAAGGACTCTTTGGCCAGGCCGCTCCACTTTTTGGTTATCTTGCCGAGTTCCCGGTCACCTTTTTTAATTTGAAAGGTCCATGGATGAAGCAGGGGGCCGAAAAGCTCGAATATTTCATTTCCGTTGCGGTCGAGAACCGAGTATATTCTGCGCAGTAAGGCAAAGCGCCGTTTGATTTTGCCCAACGGAGCGCCGTTCGATCGGCTGACGTCTAGCTCGTGAAAATAAAAGCGGAACGGCCGTATCAGTTTGAATTGGCCTGCTCCCTGGGCCGAAAACAGGTGCATCGTGAAAGGCCGCAGCGCCTTCAAAAACAGCCGGGTGATTACAGTCAGGGCGGAACCGCCTTCCTCCTGAACCTCGAACAGGGGGTTGCTGAAATGATCGACCACCTCATACTTATTTTTGGTTTCAAAACCGGTCAGGATTTCTCCCCATTCCTTTTGCTGCCTGACGATCAGGGCATTGGCATGGGCAAGATTTTCCAGGCCGGAATTATTGCGCGCGGCGTCTCTGCGATCGGCCTGCCGGTCACCCTTTGATTTTTGCAAAAACTTGCTGACGATAACGCCGCACCGCGGGCACTCTTTAAATGACGAGTTCGCTGTGAAACTGCATTTTGGGCATTTGGGAGATGTGCTCATGCTGTCCTCCTGATTTGGCCGATTTGAAATCGACTTTTAATAAAGGATTTCGGCACTTGCGGCAAAAGCTTTAGTCCGATTAACGGTTCTAAGTATCTATAGATTGATCTATGAGTTCATGAAGACGTTCCGTCAAATATACCGGCAGTGATAGAAGCCTATATGAAACCGGTTGACCAAGGGTCGTTTTTACGCTGATGTCTTCCACCGCTGGTTGGTAAATATTGCAACGCACAGCTAAATCAAATCGCTTTTCCGCCATGAATTGGTGGAGTGATTTCAAACTGCCGGCAGATCCGGATTTTACTTCGACCGGCACAACGCGATTTCCATGTTGGATAAGATAATCAATTTCCCCCAATCTTCCTCCAACCCTTTGCCAGTAAAAAAGCTGTGGCGTTTCCAAAGGTGTCTGGGCTGCCCGCAACTGCTGCCCGACAAATTGTTCTGCCATTCCGCCTTTATTTGAAAAAATGATCTTTTTTGCTTCCAAATGTCTAGCTGACGATAATCCCAGTTGAACGGAAATTAGGCCGATATCTAACATTAGCGTTTTAAAAAACTTTTCGTTTGATTCAGATCCTAATGGTAGACCGTTTCCCGCTGTATGTAAAACTTTCGTACATACTTTTGCCTGATCCAGCCTTGTCAAGGCATCTCTGATCTGAACCAGTTTTTTGGCTGAATCCACCCGGCTATAAACAAATTTGTTCCCCAGCTGTACGGCTATGGACAGCAGGAGTCTGTTCAGAAGACCGGCCTCAATTTCTCCGCCGTACTTGTGAAAATCGTCACGATAGGTGGCTAAAAGATCCTGCTGCAATTTCAAACAGGATTGTAATTTTTTGCTGTCGACCCATTCCTTTAGAACTTCAGGCATTCCCCCAACAAGGCAATAATCGTGATACAAGCCCAGGCATTTTGCATGCAGCGAATCAGGCAATCTCGTTCCCAGGCTCAATGATGATATTTTCTCGTAAAGCGCTTCATTACCGATTGCCTGCAGGAATTCGAAAAATGACATTGAGTCAAGGTGAAAATAGGTAATTCGTCCTACCGGCATACTGTATCGGTATTTGTTCAATGCAAAATCCAGCAATGATCCCGCAGCTATAACAGGAAGTGGTTGCATATCCTCTTTGAACCACCTTAGTTTCGAGAATAATTGCGGTGCTGCCTGGATTTCATCCAAAAAAAGTAAAGATGAATCGGGCTTTATCGTTGTCGCCAACTCCGCTTCAATATTTCTCAAGATCTCTGCAGGATCATTTTCTGAAAACAAATCCGCCAGGCTGGGAAGCCGCTCAAAATTTAGTTCTATCAATTGTAATTTGTGCCGATTCGCAAGGTCGCGTACAATCCAAGTTTTACCAACTTGCCGGGCGCCCCTCATTACCATGGGTTTTCGATTAGGATTATTCAGCCATTTATCAAGTTCTTTAGCAGCGAATCTTATCATTTTTCAGTAACCTTTTTTATTTTATTAAAAACAACACGTTGTTTTTAATAAAATAAAATAAAACAACACGTTGAAATTGTCAATTAAATTAAAAACAACGTGTTGTTTTGGTATTTTTTACAATTTGTTGGTATGCGTCGGCACAACAGTCACAACCAAAGCTGGCTGAGGCAAACAAGATACTTGCCAATGG